>DATDXK010000053.1:0-4021 GCA_035289345.1 Candidatus Nanoarchaeia archaeon | reverse complement strand
TCATGACAACGGAATCCCTAGTAATCGGACTTCATCACGGTCCGGTGAATATGTCCCTGCTCTTTGTACACACCGCCCGTCAAACCAACCGAGTTGGGTTTGGGTGAGATATAGCTTTAAGTTATATCAAATCCAGATTTGGTGAGGTGGGTTAAGTCGTCACAAGGTAGCCGTAGGGGAACCTACGGCTGGATCACCTCCTTTTTTTTGATAGTGTAATCCTTTGACTGATAACAACTATTTATTTAAGATTATAACTAACTAAGGAATCAGTCAGAGATTTAACACTGCCCTTTTTTTTAAGATGAAGCTCCCAACCGCCCCAATGGGAGGGGCATCAGAAACAAATGAAGCTCCTAACCAAAGCTGCTTCAACTATTTTTTAAGCAGCAAATTCCTGATTTCTTCAATTTCATGCTCGGTTATTGCGCAGCCGCTATATTTGACCGACCATAAGACCGCTTCAAGAAGTATTTTCCTTCCCTGTTTTAAGGGAGGAAGATAAGAATCCAGAAGCCGGGATTTATATCCTATCGCCACTAATTCAGCAGAACGGATAACCGCAACTTTTTTTACCAGCCGATGGGCTTGATTAAGCTGGGGCTTGTTGACAGCAACATCTCTCTGAAAACGCAGTTCCAGCAATTTTTTCATTCGTGAGCAGTCTTCGATAACAATTCGCAAGGTTCGCTCATCAACCACCACCGGGACTTGTTCTTTTAACGCGCAAGCTACCGACTCCATCTCTCCTTCCTGCACAATTTTAAGAGGGTTGCCAGCGATAGTAAAAGAATTATTAGCGACTGCGGACAATTTTTTAACCGTATCCCAGGGAACCTCTGGATAAATAGTCAGCACTCCTTCCCGAATCAGCTTCATTACTTCCAGAGCTTCAAATTCAAACCGCCGCACGGTAAGTGGGCGGTCTACCAATTCATGCTTTACCGCCGGGGTAATATAAAACGTTCCGCCAAACTGCTGTTTTAACAGAGGAAGAACCCAGCCTAATCGCGAAATAACCAGCGAAATGATCGGTCCGGAATCAAAAAATAATTTTTTCATTTTTTTTATTGTTCATAAAGTTTGAACTAGAGAAACATTTTTCAGTTTTCTCATTTCTCTAAATCAAACAACTTGAAGGCTAAAGATAATCTTTTGCTGGCCGGTATAGTTTCCGTATGTTGGCGGAGCAAATGGGCTTTCCCGGCATAAGCCTGCAGGTCCCAGTTGGATAAGCCCATTAAACCTGCTGCCTGCCCGATGGACAAGCCGCGGTGAAGCAGGGCCGTTCCCTTTTTAATTCTGGCCGCATCCATCACGTCCTGCAAATGCTCCTTAATTTTAGCGTTGCAGTTTCTAACCAATTCAAATAAGCGGCGGATGGCGGAGTTATAACTTCCAAAATTGCTGCCTTTTAAAGACTGGGCTGCCCGGCGCAAAGCTTCCACGATCTGGCTTCGGTCAGTCTTTTGCAGGCAATTTTCAATTTTATATAACGAGTAGATTAAAACCGTAACGGAAACCAATTCCAGATCTTTATGGATGGCAATATGCTCAATAGTCTGCTCGCTTAAATTTCTTAATTCCTCCAAATCCTTGACTTCCTTAATTTCCAGAATTTCCGCCGTTTTGGCTAAATCATTAATGATTTCAGTTCTGACTTCTTCATTCATAGAAAAATGATTTTTTCAGATTATATTAAGTTTTTGGTCATGCGGCAGAGCATCCTTTTTTTTAATGCAAAACTTTAAAAAAGATTGAATAACTGTTTAACATAAATGACAGAACCTGATCCCTCAAAACCAGTAGAATCTCTGGCAGAACCTAAAGTTAAAAAAGCATGGCATAACCGATGGTGGGCTATAATTTTATTTATTATCGTTGGATTAATTTTCTTAGATGGCCTCTCGGAGGTGGTGCTGGATAGCTCTGTTGAAGAGGACTCTTCTATCACTGATAATTCTGTTTTGGGCCTCCCTCCGATTATAGAAACAATTCCTCTAGATTCTCCTGTAGAAACAATTATTTCTGATCAAGGGGATTTTAAAGTAGTGTATTCTCATGTAACGACCACAGATAATTTAAAATATGAACAAGTATTCAAAGATTCTGGGCTTTTTGAAGAAGCTGTAAATGGACTTAATGATGCGATAATCTTACCTTATGATGTGCAGGTAGTTCTCGGAGAATGTGGTGGAACCATAAATGCATTCTATGAACCAACACATAGATTGATAGTAATGTGCTATGAACTAATAGATGGGATTTCACTAGATTTAGCTGAAGTTGCTGAAACAGAAGAAGAGCTTGCTCTTGGTATTGGTCATACGTTACTTTTTATTTTCTACCATGAACTAGGTCATGCGCTTGCAGACATTCATGACTTACCCCTAACTGGCAGAGAAGAAGATGCAGTTGACCAATTGTCCGCAATGATCTTAATAGGAGCTGGTGGAGAGGGCGAGGAAGCAGTTCTTCGTGGCGCCGCTTGGTTCTTATTAAGGGCTGAAAATACCGACTTGGACGAATCTGCATTTGCTGATGAACACGCTCTTGATGCGCAACGTTTCTACAACCTTGCTTGTTGGGTCTATGGCAATAACCCAAAAACGCATTCATACTTAGTTGAAGATGGATATCTGCCGGAAGAAAGAGCAATTAGGTGTGAGAACGAGTTTACTAAAATATCCAACAGCTGGGATCAAATACTAGCTCCATATCTAAAATAACCATTACTAGTCATTTTAAATCAAAACATTAATAATAAACCTATTTTTTAAAGCAATTAAATGGGCCTGTGGTATACCGGCTAGCACACACCGCTGGCAGCGGTGAGAACCGAGTTCAATTGCCGTTGTAGGTTGAAAATCTCGGCAGGTCCATTTTTCTTATATTTATTCTAGCTTAGAGAAGAGAACTTTGTCGTTGAAAAATTAATTATTCAAAATTTTCCTTACATTTATCCTAACTTGTATTTATCCTAATAATGCTTGATATACAGAATTTCTTTTCCACCAGCGCCTTCGCAGAGAAAATAACCTCCGCGCTCCCATCTTTCCACAAATTTTAACTTCACGCAATGGGGAAGAAAGTAAATTTTAGAAGTATCATTAATCAGATTTTCTGGCTGAGAAGAGGAACATTTCAAAGAGCATTCACTCAAAACACCAGCTAATCCTATTGCTGCTGCCCCTGATTTTAATGCTTTATAAGAAACCATTTTAACAGCCTTTCTTGTCAACAACACAAAATTTAAACCTTTCTTCCGTTCATAATATCAACGAGCCCATAATCGTTTGAGCCCATTAAGACATCAGCGGTTTTAAAATCATCATTCATTTCCAATGAACGTTTAAGGACTAAAACATCTTCCACCTGGCTCCATTTTTGCCTCTGGTAAAATTTAGCCGTATTAATCATCTCGTCTTCAGCCACGCCGTCAATCCGAAAAATTAATCTTTTCATGGAACGATGATGAAGTAAAAGATGCTCCAGAACTGCCCGCTTCAGTTTAACTTCAGATTCAACGCCAGTAAACCCTAAAAAGCCGGCATAAGCTTCCACAACTGGCCGAAGGTTTCTGGAAAGGTACATCTTCCTCGCTGGAAGCGCCCGATAAAATTCCCTTACACCGGAGAATAATGATTGGGCTAGGTACCTTCCATTAACCAACCCCGTTAGTTCCTGCTGTACTTCGCGTTTCAACTCTCGCTGACAATTATTAACCATCGATGTTCTAAGAAAAGCGTGGTCATAAGCGCTAAAGCGCTGTTCCTTAACTTTCTCAATTGCCGTTTCACAGTCATCACAACGATAGGCCGACAAAAATTCCAGACCCGTCCAAAAGACCCAATTAGCGTATCTTAAGTTTCCCAAAGATGTTGAGGAAACGCCGATCCTCTGTTTAGCCAGGTCTTCAGCCGGGGAACCATTAACATCAGTATGATCCAAATCAGAAATGCAGTGATCGGCTAATAATAATCTTTGTTTAAGTTCCAATTCTAAAAGGTCTTTAACAGCA
>DATDXK010000052.1:0-2100 GCA_035289345.1 Candidatus Nanoarchaeia archaeon | reverse complement strand
TGACAATTCCTTGGCAGTTGTCTATCTTGTTAAGCAGCTGGTGGTCGCTGGTGGCTTTCTTGATCTGGCCAAGGCGGTCGCTAATCTGGGCCAAGAAGCGGATCAAGTCGCCTTCCAACAAACTGCTCAGCTCCAGCAGGTGAAAAAAACTTTCTCCCTTGCAGACTGGATCAATCAAGGCAGTTATGGCATCCAGAGATTCAAACTTTTTTTCCTGCGCTAAGTATTCCCTGCGCCTTAGCTTGCTTTTCAGGCTGGCTAAATCATGGCTGTTAAATCGCTGCTTGAACTTATGGGTGACTCTGGGCTCATAAACTAAAGCTCCTAGAACCAGCAAGATCTGGTGCTCGTTCAATTGCTGCTGCAAGTCAGTGGCAAAAATTTCTCCGAAGGTAATTTCATCGGCAAAGATTCTGGAAGAGAAGATGCCTTTCTCTGTCAGCTGCTCATTATTGATGTAACCAAATTTTTTCAGCTTTCTGGTGATGCTGTAATACCTGGACAGCAGCATCTTGGTTGGAACCTGCTCATAATTATCGCCATATTTCTGGTAGGAATAAAAGCTCAGCCGCAAGATTTTTTCTATCTCCTGGCGGCTGTGCAGATTGATTAGGTTCAGCACGGTGTTAGTAGACAGCTTAAACTGCGATTTTATCGGCTCAATATCTTTGGAAGTGATCCTTTGATACTCTTGGTAATCAAAAGTTGGGCGGTAGACCAGGCTTACCACGTAGCCTAGCTCGTCAATGCCTCTCCTTCCGGCACGGCCAGCAATCTGAAAATACTCCTTAGTGTTAAGGTAGCGGAAATTAATACCATCGTACTTTCTCAAACTGTTGAAACAGACCGTTTTTGCCGGCATGTTGATCCCTACTGCAAAGGTTTCCGTGGCATAAAGGATTTTAATCAGGGCTTTGCTAAATAAGTTTTCAATGGCTTCCTTAATTATTGGCAGCAGCCCGGCATGGTGAAAAGCAATTCCCTGTGGCAGGGTTTCCCTTAAAATGATGGTCGAGTGCAGCTTGGAAATGTCTGGTGGCGCAGTTTTAAGATGGTCGTTAAAAAGTTCTATGATCCGAGAATTACGCTGAAATAAATTTTTTCGGGCTAATTCCCTGGCCTTGACTTGGCAGTCATTCCTGGAGAAGCTGAAAAAGAGGCAGGGCAGTTTTTCCAAGCCCAGCTCTTTAACCAGCTCCACATGGCTCGGTTCAGGAACGGTTATTTTTTCTCTTCTTCCTTTTTTTCTGAATACTTGGTTATAATGTGGTATTTTTGCGGCATCCCTGATTTGTTCTAACGTAGCCACGCCTAGCTCATAATCATAAAATAAATGCTTTAGCGGTACATTTCTGGTGGTGGCCATAACGGTCTTCACGGGATGTTTTTTAATCGCTTTAATCCAATGGCTGAATTCTTCCGCATTAGGGATAGTGGCTGACAAGCAGAGAAACCGCACGTCCGGCGAACTGTAAATGATCGATTCTTCCCAGACATAGCCCCTTTCTAGGTCATTGATGTAATGGATTTCATCAAAGATGACATAAGCAATGTCTTTGACATCAGAATCCTCACTGACCACCATGTTGCGGTATATTTCCGTAGTCATGATCAGGATCTTGGCCTGCGGGTTAATTACAATATCCCCCGTCATCAGCCCGACTTTGTCAGTGCCGTATTCAATAGAAAAATCCTTGTATTTCTGGTTGGAAAGGGCTTTTATGGGAGCAGTATAAATAATTCTTTTTTGGTCATTGTGATGCTTATAGATAATATAATCGGCAATTAGGGTTTTCCCGGACCCGGTTGGCGCTGACACAACTACGGAATGGTTTTGTTCTATAGCCGTAATGGCCTGTTCCTGAAACGGGTCTAGGGTGAACTGGCGAAATTGCATGAAGCAGTTATTTAAGGCTAGATATTTATAATTATGGGTTGAAATGGCTCTGTAGAAAATGCAGTGGCCATCAATTGCGCGAAGCCCTTAGTGGTGATATTCAGCCATTCAGCCGGGAAGGGAGTGGCCCCTTAGGGGAACCTCGGCCTTTAAGATAATCGGCCTTTAAGATAAGAAATCTAGTGCTGAGTCTGATGGCCGCC
>DATDXK010000051.1:0-10061 GCA_035289345.1 Candidatus Nanoarchaeia archaeon | reverse complement strand
GAATACTCCATTTACTTGTTTATCAGGATATCCTTTCTTTTTTAATTCTGCGCTGACTCCTTCAACTCCAATTTTATCTAATTTATCGATAGCAATGAGCGCATCTTTTGGCTTAGTTATTCCAGCTTGACTTAAAATGCCATTTAGGATTTTTCGATTATTTATTTTAGTAACAGCAGCAAACTCTAGTTTTCTGAAAACCGAATCAATAATGGCGATGCATTCAGCATCGGCTAGCATGGAATTGCTGCCAATAATGTCCCCATCACACTGCCAAAATTCCCGATACCTTCCTAACTTGATGGGGCCGTCCCGGAAGACCCGGCCAAATTCATAACGCTTAAATGGCAATTTCAGGGCAGGATTATTGGCCACGAATCTGGCTAGGGAGGTAGTCAATTCAAAGCGCAATCCTAGCTTTCTTCCGCCCTGATCTTTCAGCTTAAATGTTTCTTTCAGCGCATCGGATTCCTGGCCGGAGCCAAATTTAGCGGCCAAAGTTTCATAGCGCTCGATAGTTGGAGTTTCTAAGGGCACAAATCCAGACAATTGAAATGCTCTCTTGATTATCTCCAATACTTTCTCCTTAAGTATTTTCTCTCCCGGCAGGATATCGCGTACGCCTTTAGCTAGTTCCAGGTTCATTTGTTTACCTCAATATCTTCTTCTTTTTTATAGTTTTTGATTATTCTTATTTTTTTGCCGTTTAAGCGGTTGGTCATCTTAGCCAAACAGGGCGGTTCATCATAATTTACCCAAATTGGGCCAGTAAAGACCTTTGGTATAACTACTCCTTCGGCAATATAGCTGGCAATGACCCTGGTTGCAAATCGATTTAACGCTTCTCCTTCCAAAAATCCAACATGTTCTTTTAGATAATCCTTGATATCCCGAAATTCTTTGGTAGAAACATAACTGAAAATTGATGCAACAACTGTGGTAAATATCACTTCATAGATCTCCTTGTAATCTTTAATCAATTCTGTAAAGAGCACTACTTTCACTTTTCCAACGCCATATCTCTTTAGACAGGCCTGCTCTACTTTCCTTTTGAAACACTGAAAAATATTCTCAATACGTTTTTTACCGTATTTTATGGCGGTTTCAGGAGAAAGATAATAGGCATTTGTATCGGCAACAATTTTGTAGTAAATTTGATCTAATTGTTTTAAGACCTTGCTTTCTTCCTGACAAAATTCTAAGAATTTAGGCAACTCAGTAAATTTGTCGATTTTCTCTCCTCGGAATACTTTATCCAGATTTACCCTAAAATCCAACCATCTTCCCTCCATTAAAGTTCGCGGTGGACATTCCCAGCTATAATATGTTTTCATTGTTTATCACATTCGTTATAAAGTAAAAAGAGCCAAAGCCCTCTCGCTTCTTTCTTCAGGTAAGCATTAGCTAAAGCTGGAAAAGTAAACATAGACTCATTGGGGATGGCAACTGGATTAGGAAACCATCCCTCTCGCGAAAGTAATTCCCTAATCACAAATTCTTCAGCAGCATAGCTGCTAACTACTCGTTTTGTAAGTTCAATGATGCGCTCTCCGCGACCTTCATCAGGAAGACCACAATGCTCTATAAGCTGTTCCAATTCATTACGAAGAACTTTCTTTTTTACAAGGGGCGATTCTAGATTACCATCTCTATCCTGCTTAAAACTATACTTTACCTGATTATAAATCTCTTTGTATTCTTTACTAAACAGATTATAGATTCTAGAAAAAGGGAGAACTCTGATCTTTCCAGGTCCGAGCAGTTGGTCGGCATTATCCTGTAAGCTCTGACTAAACCAGGTCATCGTTCTTGCCGTTTCTTCTTCTAAACCTTTAACTGATTCCGGATAGATTATCTTTGGATTCAGGTCAGCCAAAAATTTATAATACGTTGCTTGAATTCCAGCGGTTTTTAGAGGAAAAAAAACGTTATCCATGAAAAATGATTCTCGGTCTTGTAATTTAATTAATCTTGTTTTTTCAGTTTCCCTGAGCCAATCGCAGGTATATTCTTTCTGGTTCTTTCCTTCTCTCAAATTAGTTCTGGATGGACATTCATAATTATAGAATGTAACCGGCTCTCCAGCTGTTAAAATTCTCTGAAATTGAGGGAATTCTATCGGGCTTCTTACGGAGCTTCTAAGAATAAAATCTATTACTCCTGTGAATACCTTCAGCGCTTTCTTGCGCCTTAGCCTCTCCTCGTCCTATACTTGTTTTATTTGTCATGGTACGTTATTTCCCTGTTTAAAGTCCAGTTGACTTATTGAGGCCTATGAGAGAGAATTAAACTCTCGCCTTCAGAATCACAGTCTGATATGCTGTCGCTACACCATCATAAGCATAATTAAGAAATAATGTTAGGGGCTTTTAGCCCTGCAAATGATGATCTAAGTTTGAACTAATAATTATTTTTGTATTAAGAAAGATAGATTGATAACTAGTTAAAGCACTGCCGATGAATACAATCAACTCGTGTTTTAGCTGCCATATATCTTATAAAAGATAGGTTCTATTTAAATCTTTGGCTGACAAAAATTGAATTTTGGATAAATTGAGATTTTTAGTTCTGCATATTTCCGCTAAAGATTTGGTTTCCAGCTCTCCAGGGTGGTCGATGCAATAATCATGCCTTCACCAAGCCATGAGCTCAGTAATCTTTAAATAAGCTGCAGTACATCGGTAAGGAATAGAGGATCATCACGATATAATTAACATTACGATATAATTGACACCATAATATGATTGACATTAACCAACTACGCAGCAATCCAGGCTTATTCAGAGCTTCAGAAAAGAAGCGTGGAAAACCAGTTACGATTGTTGATTCCATCCTGAAAGTTGATGAGCAGTGGCGCAAGAAATTAAAAGTAGTTGAGCAGCTCAAACAACAGCGGAATATAGTTTCCCAGGAGATCAACCTGGCTAAGAAGAATAATAATGAAAAGGCCGCTAAAGCTAAAATCAAAGAGATGCAGTCGGTAGCCTGCCAAATAAAGTCTGAAGAATCAACTGCAGAAAATTTCCTTCTTGAAAGGAATGAGCAATTAAAGCATCTTGGCAACTTGCTGCATCCGGCAGTCCCTGCAGGCAAAGACGCATCTGAGAATGTGGAACTGAAAACCTGGGGCAAGAAGCCAAAATTTAATTTCCCGATAAAGACCCATGTTGAGCTGGCTGAACAGCTTGGGCTGGCTGATTTTAATGCTGCGGCCAAGGCTTCAGGAAATGGGTTTTATTACTTGAAAGGCCCACTGGGGCTGCTTAACCAGGCCTTGATTGCCTTGGCCTTCAATCACATGCAGAAAAAAGGCTATCTGTATGTTGAGCCGCCGTTAATGATCCGGAAAGATATCCTAAATGCGGCAATTGATGCTGCCGAATGGGATAAGACTATTTATTCCATCGAGGGAGAAAATCTGGCTCTAATCGGCACCAGCGAGCATGCCTTGCTAGGGATGCATGCCGGCGAATGTTTTACTGAAAAACAGCTGCCTAAAAAGTATTTTTCCTACTCGATGTGTTTCAGGAAAGAGGTTGGAGCCCATGGGATAAATGAAAAAGGGTTATGGCGGACGCACCAGTTCAATAAGGTGGAGCAGTTTATCTTCTGCCGGCCGGAAGACAGCGAGAAGATGTTTACTGAGCTATTGCAGAATTCAGAAGCGCTGTTAAAAGCCCTGAAACTGCCTTACCGGGTCCTGGAGATATGTTCTGGCGACTTAAGCAACTGGAAACAGCGAAGTTTTGACCTGGAAGTATGGCGGCCTACCACTAACGGTTATGGTGAAGTTATGTCCCTGAGCAACTGCACTGATTACCAGGCCCGGAAATTGGGAATAAAAATAGTGCGAGATGGAAAAAGGGAAGTTCTTCACACCTTGAATAATACCGCTTTAGCCACTTCCAGAATCATGGTAGCTATTTTAGAGAATTATCAGACAAAAAAAGGAACGGTTAAAGTTCCCGCCGCCTTGCGGCCTTATTTGAAAGGATTGCCAGAAATCAGCTAAAATTATTTATAGTATACTTTGTTTTTTAGGCTTAATGAGGATAACCATTAAAGAGTCAGTTAGCTTGTTTGAACGACAGGTTAGGACTAGCCTTAGGGCTAATATCCAGAATTATCTGGGCAGCCCGCAAGTAATTGGCAAATCATCAGGAGACTGCCTAGAGTTGGCAGTTCAGGGGTTAAGGATACCTAAATTTCAGCATGCGCTAGAGGATCAATTTCTAATTAGCGACAATGAAACTATTGGGGATCAAAAAAAGCAAAAGCATTTGATTTCCATCGACGACTTGCTGGATATTGCTGCCCAAGAGCTGAGCTTAAAAGAGATAATACCAGCTAAAGTGATCATAACTGCTTCTTCAGATAAGAATTATGGCGCTATTTCTCACCAGGGGCCGGAAGCCAGGAAAAGTTTTAAGAGAACTTTCAAGAAAGCCTTGCTTAGGCAGATTGCTGCCGGCGGATACAACCCGGGAGAGGAAGTCTATCCCAGAAGATCTGATCGGCGTTACCATGCTCCTGAAATTAAAGAAACAATTTCCCAGAAAGCCTTAATTATCAACATTAAAACTCCGGCCAGGACTATCGGCCAAGAAAGTATGGAACGAATCCTCACTTTCAATGCCTGGGCCGAGTTGTGGCTAAAACGGGCTTATGATGAAGTTGTTATGGAATATATCGTTCATAAAAATACGGCCAGGGCCGTTGAAAGGCAGGAATATATTGCCATTAACGGAAGAGGAAAAATGAGAATCTCTGCAGCTTACCTTAAATGCCTAGAATTAACATTCAACAAGTACTCTTCACGGTCTTGGGATATTTACGTCTTCCATTTCAGCGATGGGCAAATTCAAAAAGATAATGAGGGCGAAGCCTTGTCCTTGCTGCAGCGCTGGCTGGTTCCTAGAATCTGCCTATTTGGTTATGGGCAGGTGGCAAAAAGTGATGAAGAGCATCATTTTTATAAACAATTGCTGAAGAAAAATTTAAGCAATGAAAACAAGATCAGGAGTTTTAGCCTTACTAACAGGACACAGATTTACTCCGCAATGGGGATCTGTTTCGGTGAAAATGGTTCGGCACGATAATTATCCTTAACTTAAGCCGCCAAAACCATAAAAAACTGTACGTTAGGCCGAGGTGAGACAATTTCCCGCATATCCCTGGCTTAGATTAATTATTTAAAAAAATTAGAGTCATGCCCTGGATATGATTCTTCTGCTTAGCCGACCATTACGATAAATTTAATAAAGATTCTCCCCCCTTAAAATACCTAATGAAAAAAGTAGTAATCGCTGGAGGCGGTTTTGCCGGCTCTTTAGTGGCCAGAAAGCTGGAACGCTCCTTTGACGTAACCTTAATTGACACTAAAGATTATTTTGAGTTTACTCCCTCCATTTTGCGGACGCTGGTTGAGCCGGTTCACGTTAAAAAGATCCAAGTATTGCATAGCCACTACCTGCATAAAGCCCATCTGGTGAAAGACCATGTTGAAAGAATTGATGGGAAATCCGTCTATACCAACGGCAGAAAGTTTCCTTACGATTATTTGGTCATTGCCACTGGCTCAAGATATAACCCGCCCATTAAAGCTGAAAATTTAATCCTGACTACCAGGGCCCACGAGTTAAGAAACTATGCCCAGCAGCTGGCCAAAGCCAAATCCGTGTTGATCATCGGCGGAGGGCTAGTGGGAGTAGAATTAGCCGCAGAAATCGTGGAAGAATTTCCCCAGAAGAAAGTTACTTTAGTCCATTCTAAACCAGAGCTAATTGAAAGAAATCCTAAGAAAGCTCGTGATTATGCCAGAAAATTTTTGCTGGACCGAAAAGTAGCTATTTATTTTAATGAGCGGGTGGAATCGTTTAAAGAACATGAATATAAGACTAATAAGAATAACCTGTTAAAGCCAGACATCGCCTTTCTATGCACGGGCATCCAGCCTAATTACCTGCTGCTGGAGCCCTACTGTGCAAAAAGCCTAGATGAGCGCAAAGCCCTGTGTGTCAATAAATTTCTTCAGGTAGCAGGCTTTAAAAATATTTTTGCTGCTGGAGATATCACGGCCATTAAAGAAGAAAAAACGGCCCAAAGCGCTGAAAGGCAGGCGGAATTGCTGGTTAAGAATATTATTTATTTAGAGCAGGGCCGGCCGATGGAGCAGTACCAAATACAGAAACGGCCCATGATCATCAGTCTAGGGAAGTGGCATGGCATCTTGGTTAAAAACGATGTTGTTATTACCGGCCTAATCCCCGGATTATTGAAGAGTTTAGTGGAATGGAAGGAAATGATGAGGTTAAGGTGACAAAAACTTAATACTTACTGAAATCAGATAACTTTTTATAATTAAGATCTATCATTTTTCCGTGGCTAACCAAACTACTGCCTTGCATCACTTCAATATAAGAAAGAGAATCTATCAAAAACATGAAACCTACCCTCACCCCAATAAATTCAAGCGGTTTTATGATAAGTTCATTTATCTGGTCGTGATTCTTGCGCCAATTACCTATCTCCCACAATTACTGAAAGTGTGGGTAGAAAAAGATGCTTCCGGAGTATCATCACTATCCTGGCTCTTTTTTTCGATTATATCGGCAGCTTGGCTGATCTATGGCGTGCTGCATAAAGATAAAAGTATCCTGATCATGAATGCTGCCTTAATTGTTGTTCAGGCCTTAATCGCCTTAGGCGGGCTATGGTATGGTTGAAAAGATAAATGGCTAATAAAAACAATAATTTAAACATGGTGGAATTGACCTTGTACCAATTTAAACAATGCCCATTCTGCGCTAAAGTCAGAGCCAAGCTGGATCAGCTGGGGCTTCAGTACAAAATGATCAATGTTTCCCACGATCGTAGTGATTCATTGCGGAAAGAGCTAGTTAAGAACAGCAGCGTGGCGACTGTTCCGGTATTAAAAATGTCCTGGAAAGGAAAAGAAACCTACCTGGGCGAGTCAGAAGCCATCATAAATTATTTAGCGGAGAATTACTAGACCTGCGGCCCAAGTCATGCTTAACCTTGTTCTGGGCATTGGCAAAAGCTTTATGGAAGGCTTTCTTAATATCCCAATCATATTGGTCTACTGCCGTTAATTCTCCAAGAGACTCGATCCTCAAATGCACCGAATACTTATGCTGGCTTCCAGTCTTGCTGTATTCCTTGACATGCGCGGTTATCGAGAAGGCATCGTTCTGCAGCGTTCTTTGCAGCTTAAAAGCCTCATTCGAAGCAATTTTCTTGATGCCTTTGATTTCATAATCATCTAAGGCTAACTTTGACAAGCCAATGAAGCGGATGTTAAACTTTTGTTCAATATCTAAGCTGGCAATGGCTCTTAGAATATTCTTTACGGTGATCAACCCCAATGAGCGGCCATTATCAACTACTAGCGCACAGGTAACGTTAGCAGACTGCATTCTCTTCATGACTTCTCTAACCAGCTCTTGTGAATTAGTCGTGATTAAATTGTCATTAGTGCTAAATGAGCTTACTGGCAGCGAAGCCAGGTGAGGCATGTCTGACTTAGAGCCCTTGGCTCCCCCTTGCGCCTTGCCTAATTTTTTAGAGAATTCTCTCTTTGGTGGCCAGATAAAATATTTTTTTAGCAGGTCACGATAACTGATAATGCCATAAATCTTCTCCAGATCAAAGATGGGTATCTGGTCCACTGATTCCTGATGCATTATTTCTAGAGCTTTGGCTACTGAATCATTCTTCTGCAATGGCTTAGTGTAAACCAAAGACAGGTCTCCCACAGTAAATAACTGTGCTTCTGGCAACAGCAAAGCCAGAGAAGCCAAGTCCTTGGCTTCAATAACACCGATAATCGTGCTTTTCCTTTCTACCGGGATAAAATCTAAGTTGCTGTTATACATCAAATGAGCGGTTTCTATGATATTAGCATGCTCGCTCAATAATGGCGCTTTGGTAAGATGTTTAGCGATTTTCACTTTCTTGGAATCAAGCCTGGTCTTCAATAAATTCTTTCTCTGGATAATTCCCAGGTAATTCTGGCCGTCAAATACCAGCCCGTAGCGCTTATTAGACTGTTTCAATTGGCCGATCATTTGGCTTAAACTGCTATCTTTATTCACTCTCAAGAAATCTGTTCTGATAATCGGGGCTATATCCATAGTAACACCACCTGCCTTCTGTTGATATCGATACTATTTAAAGTTTTGTGAAGAAAAATCAGAAAAAGGTATGTGTTTAGTTCCATTTTTTTCCAGGATTATTAATCGTAAAATTTAAGCAAACACAAAATTAAACGATTCTTGCTTAAGCATTTTATTCCAATTTTGATCAAACTAAATACATACAGAAAAAGGTAAAGATTAAATTCGATAAAAATATTTCTAATGAAATGGGTTCGTTATTGTTTATAATTCAAGGCTTTTTGGCTAAAATAATCACCGGAGCTGATGACACCTTGACACATGCACCGCTGATTAACTTGCTGGCTAAAACCAAGAAAGGAAAGTTCATGTTTGTTCTGGGAATGTTTACTTCTATTTTCATTTTAGTTTTAGGCTCGATTTTCTTTGCCAGCTTACTGCAGTCAATACCCTATAAAAACATCCTCAGTTCGTTGCTGCTTCTAGCACTGGCAACTCTTGTTTATCATAATCATTTTATTGACGCTGGAAGAAAAAAATATTTCCTCTGGGCTAAAAAGAAAATTTCCCGGGAACTAAGATTGAAGGTCCTATTTGGTATGGGCATCCTGGTTTTTTTCGCTACGGGAATAGATGACTTCATTGTTTATTCGGCACTATTTACCACCGAAATGCCAAAAAAACTATTGATTGCAACTGGCATCATTATGGCAACTATTGTAGAATTAACAGTTATTTTTTATTTTTCCAAAGTGCTGTCAAAAATCAAGCATATTGAAAAGATAACGTTGGTTGGCTTAGTTATTCTTGCTGTCTTGGTTGGATTCGAAATCTTGTAACTATTGCTAAATAATAAAAAGGAAAAGATTTATAAATTATACGCCTGGAGTGGGGTTATGGTTCAAAAGTTCAAAAAACTTATGATTACAGTTTGCCTATTTTTCAGGATGGAATGGCCCTGGTTAGTTCGATGATTTATCACACTAGCTATAAATGAATAGATCTTGTGGTTAAAAATCTAAACTAAAACTTCATAAATCCTATTCTATCACCCTAAACACCGGCAAAGGAACAATAAATTTGCCTCCTTGAGCCCGCCATTCGGCTTCCCGTGGATACATTTCGTTAAAAAAAGAATAAGGCAGAACTAAAAAATAATCTGGTTTTTCTCGGCGAGCTTCCTCTTCAGATACGCACTTGATTCCCGTCCCAATAGTATATTTGCCCCATTTCCAAGGGCTGCGCTCTGAAGCGTATTGGATTAATTCCTGGTTCAAGCCATAATATTGAAGAATCACATTGCCTTTAGTGGAGGCTCCATAAACCCATACTTTCTTTCCTTTAGCCACTTCTTGCTTAATGAATTCAACACACTTTTGCTTATTATCTTCCAAGCGGCGATAGAACTGTTGAAATGTTTGTGCATTCTGCAATCCTTCTTCACTTTCTTTCACGGCCTGCACTCTTTTTCTTTCTTCTTGCGTTTGCTGCCTAGGGCTTCCCTTCAATTTAGAAAAAATCCGGTAACTGCCACCATTGACCTTATTTATTTCTATATCAAAGATTTCCAACCCATTTTTATTGAACAAGTATTCTAAAGAGGAAAAGGAGTAATATTCAAGATGCTCGTGTACAAGATTTCCCACATCATTAGTATCAATCATATTTTTCAAACACATCAGTTGGGCAATGAACACGCCATCGTCAGTCAAGGCCTTGCCGGCATCAGAAATAAACTGGTTGGGGTCTTCCATGTCATAGAACATGCCGATGGCCGTTACAATCTTAGCTTTTCTTCCTCCCTGGCGCAGATAGGAATCATAATTCCAAAAATCATGGATGTGCTGGGTAATGCCCACTGCACCTTCTTCTTTCAGATTGTCAGCCGGCTCTACTCCTACGGTAATTAAGCCAGGAACTTGATAG
>DATDXK010000050.1:0-6107 GCA_035289345.1 Candidatus Nanoarchaeia archaeon | reverse complement strand
AAAAATTTCGCTGGGTGTAAAACCCCGCCCTTTAGGGCGAAATTTTTGCATGCTAAAAATGCGTAGTTGAGAAACCGCCTCTTTTGAAACCTCGTCATTTATGGCGAGGTGAGGCGGTTTCACGCATTTTTATCATTTTATGGTGAAGGCAAAGGGGATGCTTATGAAAAATTTCAGGACCAAAGCTTATCAATCATCAATTGTCCGGCTAAGTTAATTAATGAAGTTAAGGAGGGGTATGTAGTTACTGATCTGAAATGAAACTTAAATTAAACTTTTTAGAAGCTATAAGGCTTACTTATCGGAAGAGTTTTATTTATCTGGAGAATTAATAATCACACTTAAATCCGCAGCAGTTACTCTTCCTGATCCCACCAAACATTCTTTTTGTGGCCGCAAGAGTTGATCATAATCCCTCTTTAATTGCTCTATTGCCTGCAGCTGCTCCTCAGTAAGACTTAAGTCCGGCTTAGAAATCACTGTTGAGATATAACCTTCATTTTTAGCGTTTAGCCCATAAAACTCAAATTTCAGTTGGTACATTAGGTCTTATCAACTCGTTTTAATATTAAATACTATTGGCATATTAAATACTATTGGCTTAATTGCTTCGCAGCAGCCTTAACCGGCCTTCACTGCAATACGGGCAAGAGCCGGAAAAACTGCTTCTCCGGCTGAATTCGTAACGGCATTTCTCGCAATGAAACAGGCTGTGGCCAGGAGGCACCTGGATAGCGCGCAAAGGCCTCTTTTTAGAAACTACCTGCAGCCGCGGAAGAGGCGTCTCCTCTGGTTCAGGTTGAATGCCCTTCAGTGGCCGGTCTTTAAGAATGTTAATGCTGCTTCCGGGAATCTTCAAGCAATTCACGCACATCATTAGATCACTTTCAGGGTCAACCTGCAGCTGGGAAGCATAAAATTGTAATCGGCAATTATTGCATTCCATTACTAATCCCTTAAATTGTTGGTCCATACCGGCTATCACCATAATTAATCTTATTAATCAATCTTATTATTGGTTCTTATTATTTGCAGGGGTTATTCTCTTATTTATGATATATCAAATCGCTATTTAAAAAGATTTATGCTTGGCACAAGATAGATGGCTGGCACCAGGCAAATTATTAACGCTGGCCTTAGCGACGGGTAACTACGCGAGGTTAATTATTATTCAAATCTGGGCCAACAATTCCTCCTTGCGGTTAAACTTCTTCTGGCACTCAAAACAGATCTCATATAACTTGCTTGAACCAGGCTTTTTTATGACAGTGCCTTTCTTCTTCCCTAAAAATAATTCTTGAAGAGATGTTTTACAAATTGAGCATTTAGCCATGAGTTTATCCAGCCAGTATTTATTTTTAAATCTGCTGGTGGTTTGTGGTATTTAGAATTGTTGGTTGTTCAGGACTACTGCCACCAAAACTAATATAAAAAACGGAAGTCATTAAGCTGAAATATGAAGAAACGCATCGCGGTGATTGACCGGGAGAAGTGCCATCCTAATGAATGCGGCAACTATCTTTGCGCTAAATTGTGCCCGGTTAACCGCGCTGGCGCTGACTGCATCTACCCTGGTGATGACGCTGGCAAGAAAGCCCGGATTGACGAATTTCTCTGCACTGGCTGCGGCATCTGCCCGGCCAGATGCCCTTTTGGCGCCATCACCATCATTAATCTTCCGGAAACCCTTAACAAGGACCCAGTTCACCGCTACGGTGAGAACCAATTTGAGTTATATTCCCTGCCCTCGCCTTTATTTGGTAAAGTCACGGGAATTGTCGGCAAAAATGGCATTGGAAAATCAACCGTTCTGAAAATCATGGCCAACCTGATTAAGCCTAATTTAGGAAAATGGGGCAACCCGCCGGAATTCAAGGAAGTTTTAGCTTATTTTAAAGGTTCAGAGATCCAAAAATTTTTGCAGCAGCTGCAGAAAAATGAGATTAAGTTATCCTACAAGCCACAACAAGTCGATTTAATCCCAAAGCAATTTAAAGGAACAGTGAAGGAATTATTGGAACGGTTGGGGACTGAAAAAGAAATAACTAGTTTGGCAGAACGGCTGCAGCTGTCACTTTTTCTTGGCAACGACCTCAGCACAGTTTCCGGCGGCGAATTGCAGCGGGTGGCTATTGCCGCAACAGTGCTTAAAAAATCAAATGTTTACTTGTTTGACGAACCCTCATCTTACCTGGACATCAAGCAGAGAATAAGCCTTTCCCCCTTCCTGCGCTCCTTGGCCAATGAATCCACTTCCGTGTTAGTTATTGAGCATGATTTAATTATCCTAGATTACATGGCTGATTTAATCAATATCATGTATGGTCATGAAGGAGCGTTTGGCATTGTTTCCGGCGTTAAGTCTACCAGGGAAGGAATCAACGCTTTTTTAGATGGCTATCTCAAGGAAGAGAACATGCGGTTTAGGGATCATGCCATTACTTTTGCCAAAGGCCAAGAGACTGGTGCTGCTCTGCCGCAAAAATTAATCTCTTGGTCGGCCTTAACCAAAAAGTTAGGTAATTTTAATTTTTCAGCCCAGCGGGGCTCTTTAAGAAAAAACGAGATTGTCGGCATTTTAGGCGAAAACGGCATTGGAAAAACCTCCTTTATTAAAATTTTAGCGGGGATTATCAAACTTGACTCGGGAGAAGTGAGCTCGGCAGTTAAAACAGCCTATAAACCGCAATATCTGGAATCAGATTCAGAGCTTACCGTGCTGGAATTTCTTCAGGAAGCCATAGCCAGGTATGACCATCAGCTGATTAAACCGTTAGGGATTGAATCATTATTTTCACAGAAGCTTTCACAATTATCAGGCGGGCAGCTGCAGCGAGTGGCTATCGCTCATTGCTTGTCACAGGATGCCAAGCTATTTTTGCTGGATGAGCCGTCAGCTTACCTGGATGTAGAGCAAAGATTGCTGATTTCCAAAATCATCCGGAATCTTGTCCGCGAGCGTGACATAACTGTCCTGGTGGTTGACCATGACCTGCAATTTTTAGACTATTTGTCCGACCGGCTGATTGTTTTTACAGGAACTCCGGCTAAAACAGGAATATTGCAAGGTCCTTTTTCCATGGAAGAAGGAATTAATTTGTTTCTAAAGAACCTGGATATAACTCTACGCCGGGATCCAGCTTCACAGCGGCCGCGGATAAATAATAAGGACAGCGTAAAGGATCGTGAGCAAAGAGCAGAAAAAAAGTGGTATTATAATTAAGATTATTTATAATTAAGATTATTAAAGAGCTAAGCCGAAGGAAGGGGTTAAGCTAAAAAAAATAGAGATAATTAACTAATCTAGATCATCAACATTAAAGTGATTTAACATGGCTATGAGTAAAAAAGATTTAGAAAAGCGAATTAAAACAGTTAAGGCCGAGCTAGCTGAATTGGAGGCTAAATGCCAAGGCGGGAGCGGAACAAAGGAAGATTATGCAAAAAATTTCGCTGGGTGTAAAACCCCGCCCTTTAGGGCGAAATTTTTGCATGCTAAAAATGCGTAGTTGAGAAACCGCCTCTTTTGAAACTTCGTCATTTATGGCGAGGTGAGGCGGTTTCACGCATTTTTAGCATTTCTTGACGAAGTCAAGCTATATGTTGCGAAGCAACTGCGGGCACCCTGTTCTTGCGAGAGGGCTCTCAAATTTCGCTTAACGTATGCCGTTAAGAAAAGTTTTTCGTAGGAAAATTTTCCCGAGCAACTAAAGTAAAAGTAATAAAAAATTGCGAGGGCATAGCGGAGTGCAACGGAGCGGAGGCTTAATGGCTGTTAGTTGCCCACGAATACTTGGAGTGGTTGATTTTTAGTGCAACGATGCCGAAGGCAAAAAATCAAAGTTTGAGAGCCCTAGCTTATTATCAATAATCAGCGAAGCAGACTATATTTTAGGGATGCCCTCTTATTTTACTCAACTCATGAGTATGGTAAACTTTGATTTTATCTTGCTCTTTCAATTTCTTGTCATTGCTCCAAATTGCACAATTCAATTTTAATGCAAGTGCAAAATATGCTACATCATCTGGGTCAGGCGTAAGCTTTTCTGCTTCATCAACATAAGGAATCAACTCTTCAAGAGGAATAATATTGATTCTTCGTTTTAATGTTTCAACAAGTCTAAAGAATTCTTCTATTGTTCGTTCTGTTTTCTCAAGAATTTCAGCTTTGTGTTTTTCTAGTTCTGTGAAAATGTATTCTGGAGTAAAAATATGGAATGCATCACTAAAGAGAAGATTGTAAGCAAAGCTATCTTTAATCAAAGCTGAAAATAGAACATTGGCATCAATGACGAGATCCATAATTACCTCGCCATCTTTCTCAGCGTATTGCTTACCTCTTTACTAACTTCTTTACCAAGTCTTAGAGCTTCTGCTTCGGTGAGCTTGCTCTTTTCTTTGAATTTTCTCAAAAACTCCATGTCGTCCATCTTATGCAAAAAAGCCTGCCTCGCTACTTCAGACCAATTCATTTCTGGAAAAGAGTCCATTTTCTTCTTCATCTCATCCGGAACAGCTAATGTTAAGGTTGTCATTTTTAATACCTCATGCGTTATGCGTATATAAATATATTATGTGCAAGTATTTAAAGGTTTCTATTTATTTGAATTGAATAAATTATTCCAATCAGCCCTATAATTAATTCTAAAAGCCAATAAGGCAGAAAGAATCATGGTTAAACTAAACCATTGGCCCAAGCTAAAGCCAAAATAAAGCAGATCTTCCCTGAAGAAGTCAACAATAATTCTGCCGACGCCTTCCCAGAAGATTAAATTCCAGAAGATAAACCCCGGCGTAAAATTATCCTTATAATGCAAGTACATCAGCCAGCTAAAAACAGCCATTCGCTGGAAAAAAGAATAAATCATGTTTGGATGCCGGCATACCTGATCCTGGTTGGGAAAGATTACGCACCAGGACCCGCTAAAAGGCCGGCCGATAAGTTCTCCGTTAATAAAATTAGCTATTCGGCCTAAGGCTAAGGCAAAGATAGCCGGAATAGCCAGCAAGTCAGCAATTTTCCAGAACGGCAGCTGCCGTTTTTTGGAATAAAGGTAAGCGCCAATAATTGCCCCTAATAAACCGCCATGAAAACTCATGCCGCCTTCCCAGATTTTTATTAAGTTCCAGGGATGATATAAGAATTCCTGCGGCTGCCAGAAGATCATGAATGTTCTAGCGCCAATGAGCAGTCCCAAAAAAATATAAAACAGCAAATCGCTGGCTTGATCTTTGGTTAGGTTAAGTCTTTCTTTATATTTATGAAGCCAGTAAGCGGCGATAATGAAGCCGAATGCATATACTAGGCCGTACCAGCGTATTTCTAATGGCCCGAAATTGAATGGGGTCGGATTGAGGTTATGGATGTACATTCAATTAGTTTATCGTAGAATAATTTATTAAATGTTTGCTATGGTTTTATCTGTGATTGGAGATAGGAGGGAATCTCCATTAAAGAAATCTCAATATTAGACCACCGTAAACTTTATATATCATCAGGCCTCTCTAAAACCATTATTGTTAAGGGTGAGTGAAATGACTGCTAAAGATAAATTATATTCAAAAGAGTTTCTGGGGAAGACCGTTGTTTCAAAGTCAGGTAAAAAGTTTGGTGAGGTTGGCGACTTGATTTTTGAAGTTGGTTCTGGTGAGCTGATTCATTTATTGTTAAGAAACCAAACTTCATACACCGACCGCATGGAATTGGAACGTAGCAAGGAAGGGCAGATTTTGATTCCTTTTTCAGCAGTAATCGCTACCGGCGATTTTATTGTGGTTGCTGAAGAGGATATAGTCTAATGAAATTGGCTTAGAAAAACTATTTGAGATTTATCCTTGTGTTAAATCTTTGTGTTAAATAATTGCTGTCCTAGAGCAAATAAGTTCTGTTTTTATTACAACTTAAAAAAGAATTGACCTCTCTCTCAATAATAATAGACTAAGCATTATTGGATTTTTGCATTATTTATTGTAGGTATTATTTTTAGTAGTGGATGCGTTCAACAAGAAATCTCAGAAGAGGTTGAAAATGAAACACGAGAAGAACTTCCTGCTCCTCAAGAAATACCGATTGTTGTCCCTGAGACTTATCGTCCTGGCTTTCTCGG
>DATDXK010000049.1:0-11165 GCA_035289345.1 Candidatus Nanoarchaeia archaeon | reverse complement strand
TCTGTTCATTCGAGGCTAACCACGGACTTCGTCCATGGTTTTTCCGCCCCTCATCTTTAAACAGATTTTCGAACTAGACACAAGAAAGAGCAACGACTCTTTCTGTGCACAAAAATACTGTGGTATTTTTTGTGAATGGTGACGAATTAATTTACGGACTTCATCCGTGGTCTTAGACCGACACTATTTCTAATAAGGGGCAGTTTTTCAAATCCTGCTGACATAAAAGCGCATCCAGGCCAGGTAAGCCAGGAAAATTCCCAGAAAAATTAAATTACTGGTTAATTTGCCCCAGCCTGAAACCAGCCAGTAAAATTTTTTATAAAAAAAGTTTAAGGCCAAGGATAATACAATACCTGCCGCAAAAACAACCAGGAAGGCTTTAGCATATACTCTGAACTTATTCTTAAACAGCTTTAATGAATGGCTGATTGATTCCCCGATTCGGTAAGTGCTGGCAAAGGTAGGGTATACGATAAACAAGAAAAACAAAAACAGAATCAGGAAAAAGCCGTTAACTGCTGCCCTGATCAAAGCTGATGCTGCGGCCAAGTTGACCATGAAATTAGCCGCCAGGTTAAGCAACAGATAAGGGACAAGAAGCAGTAAGAGGATCAAATTTAAGCTATTCCATTTCCAATATCTTTTTTTATTAAATTTTGCCGGCCAAATTAAAGCTTGGGAGAGGGAAAACAATAGCAAAGTCAGGATGATGGCGGCCAGAGTTCCGCCAATCAAGATAACCAGAAACCATTTTAAGTTGGCAACGAACGCTTGCGCTGATTCTGGATTGGTGATTAAAACCCGTTTTAATTCCTCTAATCCCCTTCCTTGGCTTAGAACATAAGCTTTAGAATTAAGCCATCGGCCTAAGCCCAGCCACAGGTAAGCGATAAGCAGGATGGTAACTGAGTCCAGCAGGAACGGTTTCCATAGATCCTTGTGCCATCTGAACGAACGTAAAAAAGTTATCATAGCTTAAAGTTAACCTCCACCATTATGCAAAAAATTTCGCTGGGTGTAAAACCCCGCCCTTTAGGGCGAAATTTTTGCATGCTAAAAATGCGTAGTTGAGAAACCGCCTCTTTTGAAACCTCGTCATTTATGGCAAGGTGAGGCGGTTTCACGCATTTTTATCATATACTAAAAATGCTAAATAATCGAACTTTTTTAGCCATTTTTAGATATAGCTAGCAGCTATTGTTAGTTCGATAATTTATCACACTAGCTATATATCATTATTGGTGGTTACCTCCGCGGTTTTGGTGGTTACGGAAGGCTCCTGCCGTTTAGAATCCAGAAATTCTACTGGGCCGGTTTTATCGTAGGCTTTTTGTACAATTTCCGCGCAAAGGTCGTCAACCAATTCCTCGCCGCCAAAATTGGTAAACGTTTTCATGCGGTGATTCTCATTAAAATCGATGCAAGCTTCAGTGTAGGCATGCTGTGAATAAAAAGCTATCGTAGCACCATCAGTAGCGCCATTTTCCAGCGATAAAACCGAGGTTGCCTGCTCAGTGCCTCTGGTGTATAAGTACCGGTTAATGCCGCTGCCTTTAAACATAATATTAAACTTAACCGCTTTCCCAGCTTCATCAACATAAGGAGTAAACGAGCTGTCTGCTGGAACGCCCACGCCCCAGGTTATTTTATAGAACCTGGCTTTAATTGGCTCAACCGCATCGCGGGAAGAGTAGCAGAACTTGTCAGCTTTGCAGACTTGATTGCTGCCATCAGAATTTTGTTTGCAGCCTAACTTTCCTTCTGCATCGGCCGTGCAAGCCGAATATACTTCACCATCAGACATTTCAGCGGATATTTGCGCTACCGGCTGCCTGATTCCGGAGACAGTTTCCGCGAAAACATAATTTTGCCCCGGCTGACCAGATTTTTTAGCGTCATCAATACTGCAATAATCAAACCCAAAAACTGCGCCGGTTGTAGCGATAAAGGAAGGCAGGTTAGCGAAGGTTCTAAATACTTCATTATTGGCTACAATTAAGTAGCCTTCCATGAATTTATCTGGAATCAGCAGGTTGGATAAGGCTCGGTACTGTCCACCCAGGTTGGCAAGACCTTGGGCAAGATCACCCACTTTGCTGCCATACCATTTGCCTTCCAGGACCTGTTTCCAGGTCCCGCCGCCTAGGTTTAGGAACCAGTTTCCACGGGCGGAGAAGGATTCGGCGGCTTGCCTTAATTCTTTTTCTGTGTTGAGATCGGATTCGATTTTAAATATATCAACTGGAGTAAGACTTAATTCTTTTTGTTTAGCCTCTAATTCATCCAACTTTTTCAAGTTTTCTGTGTCTTCAAATATGTCCTCTGAAAAGCTAATTCCTTGTCCTCCTTTTGTGATCAAACCGTTGTCCTTAAAACTTTTAACAAATTCGTATATTTGGTTATCAATTACCTTATATTCCTCATACTTCTGAAATCTAGTCTTCCCATCATTCCCCGGAGCGTTATATTCCTTATCTATTTTATCTGCCAACGCCAAAGCTCTATTGGCAGCTTCATCGTATCCTTTATCGCTTTTACCACGCTCATATTTTAGAACATCAGCTTGAATAAGGGTTAGACTGTCATAATCGGTACCTTTAGTCTTCTCATATAACTGAAATAAGGCAGATTCACGTTCTGCTGTTAGAGATTTAATCCTTTCAATTACCGGTTCTGTTCTTACTGTATCTCCTTTTTTAATTAATTCTTGCAATTTTGAATTAGCGATGGTAAGCTCAGAGTCTATGGAAGCAATGTAACGTTCAACAAATCCAGGGGGACTGGTTAATAAATAGTTAGTTAGATATTCCTCCGAATCCAAATCACTTCTCTCTATAAGAGGGTTTGCACTAAGTATAACAAGTGTGGTAGTAGCTCTATCATCTCCAGCCGTCGCCAGGCCGCTAAAAGCTGCTAAAACAATAATCAAAACTGCAATCGCTCTGTTCATGGTTTTAACTCCTTTTTTACCTAGTGGGCTTTTGTTCATATTATCTTCACTTCATCTTTTAAAATTGTCTCCCTCAATCTTGGATTAAGCCCATCATAAGTCGCCAAGTCAACCCTCTTTTTTAATATCTTCTGTAATTCCATCGCCAGGCCAAAAAATGCAAATCCCATGTGTTTGCTCGGCTGAATTAAGATATCAATATCGCTCTTCTTTTTCTGTTCCCCTCGGGCATAACTGCCAAAGATGCCGGCTTTTTTAATGCCATATATCTTTAATATTCTAACTATTTTTGGCTTCAATTGGCTTAACTCTTTATTTTTTTGGTTCATCGTTGTTATTATTGTTTGGCCGTTAATTGCCTTTCTAACTAATTTTTTCATCTTCAGATATTTGTCTGCGCTCCCACCCGCGGCGTGCTGGAAGGCTGACTGCCAGTATTAGTTCCGCCTTTTCCCCGTTCTGCTTCTTCCGAAGGCAAGAACTTGCCGCCAGTCAATTCTTCTAAGTTAATGTCATCAATTTGGCCGCAGTACTGCGAGCCTACGGCTGGCTTGAAGCTTTGCACGGCTCCCACCAGGTTGTCGATGATCTTTAAAGCCTTGTTTATCCCGGTGAAAGCTTTACAGGTCTGCACGTCAGTGACTCCAGGTACATAGCCAACATCAATGAAACATAAATTCCAGCAGGCCGCTACTTCAGTAATACTTATCCAGCCCAACGGAGAACTGAACGCCGCCTGGAGCAGTCTTGTAATCTCGGCTATACCTCCGAAACCAATTGCATCCCAGAAATTTCCTACCACGAATTCACATAACTGGATGTCATATAACCGATCACACGATTCTATCGTCGCCACTCCCGCTGGAACTTCACGGCCATAACAAATAATTTTGCGGCAATGCAGTTCTCTGGCTTTCTCCATGTTTAAAATCAATCCGGGGATGCATACGCCAACAATAGAAGTGTATAAGTTCTCCTGCAGGGAAGTGGCCGGCACTCCCAGCACAGAACGGCCGGAAGCCAAATTGTAGAAGCCTAACACCCCTCTCTGCCAATTTCCATACCAGCCCAAGCTCCATTCGTAGCCACCCTTTTCATCCTTAATGCCAGGATTACAGGCTAGAATATTCATCGGAATCTGCAGCGTGTTAAGAAATTCCCACGAAAATTTACTGCCAACTTGAGCGGAATAACACCCACCCTTTAATGCAGTAATATAAGCCTCAATACCTACCAATTCCAACTCCGGCTGGGTTCTTAATAACGACACTTGCGCCTGCGCCGAGCTGGAAAACAGATTATATATCTGGTCCGCAGCAATCAAAATCTGGTAAATCCTGCCAGCAAAATTAATGATCTTCACTGTTGAAGCCAAAAAAGATAATGCAGAAGAGATCTTAAACAGGTCATTCTCTTTCAGCTCCTGCACCTTCAAGGCTAAATTCTCGTCCAGCGCGCCATTGCTGGTGAAGCCAAAATTAATAGTTATCGGCACTTCCTGAATCTCAGCAGTTCTTACGGCATTGCGGCCCAACTTGCTGAACAGCTGCAAGGTGCACTTGTATTCTCCTACTGCTTGCTTAAATTCTTTCTCAGCGCCGATATTGAACTGGCTCCGGCCATCAAACGGCTCCAATTCTAAGATGATTTTAACTTCCGGTGCAGCTTCCCCGCCGGACTCCAGGCCACCATAAAATAAGCTATTGCGCAATTCCGGAGCGCCAGCTGACGCTTCACACCGCCCCAAATTAGCGCTCAGAATTTCAGCCGTTGATTCCAAGCTGGTTAAGCGCACGTTAGCCTGTATCCTGGCCGGCGCCAATTGCGCCGTATCTAAATCTACAAATCCGGGAGTAGTGCGGACAGAGCTGACGCTCCAAAAATCAGGATTTTCTTCTTCTGACAATCCTAACAAAACGATCTTATAGCGGCCATTGCTGACTTCACGCTCAACATTTTTTGGCTTGCCGGCATCGCTAGGCCATTGTGAAACGTCATTCCCAGCCGTATCCTTGATTTTAAGTTCCAGGTCAACATTCCTGCCTGTGCCGCTTCTCAACAGTTCCGGCACTAGTAGGCTGCATTCCCAAACACCTAGCAATCGGCTGCAGCCGTCTTCTTCAGTTAATTCAATCCATCCTTCTTTGATATCTAGCCCTCTGGGTGGATATTTTAATCCAGCATTATCAACTAAACCATTCAGATTAACTAACACTTGCAGCCCACTGTCTTCACGTGCGGTAAACACTATTTTCAACTGGTCCTGGCTCTGCAAAAACGAATGCTCATCCTGTTCTGATACTCCCAAAAATTCCAGCCGCTCAATTCTTGGCCCCGTAGCATCAATAACTAATCCCGTTTCTACCAATTGTGCTGGATCTTCATTGCCAGCCTTATCCCGCAAGGCAACTAAACTGATCCTGGCTCCGCCAACCCCGGAAGTTAAATCCCAGTACGCTTCCCCGGCAGTTTCATTAAAATAATCTGGAGCGGCGCTGAGGCTGCCGCCAATCCCTCCTAAATTAGCTCGAATGCCGCGGTTATCGATGCCTGCGCCTTCCTCTTTAAACCGCAGCACGATCCGGCTTTTGCCGGCTCTAGCCGGGCTGAAATAACTTTGCCCGTCAAATACTTTTTCTGTGCCAAAAAACTCAGTTGCTGGAGCCTTGCTGTCCAAAGTAAAACTCAATGACCTGGAAACAGTGGCCGGATTGCCAAATTGGTCGATGGTAAAAATTTCAAAACTGATCGTTTCTGCCGGCGAAACCTGAACTTCCCTAAACAGGCAGTGCCATAAGTCAAACTGGTCATCATCACGCAGGCATTGCTGTGGATTGCTATTCTCCAACGAAGTTCTGCCAGCAGAACCTGCGGCTGAACTTACCCGCAGCATATTCTCCTGAAACTCACTGGTTTCTCTCACGTCAACCAACAGATCAGACTTAAAGGCAGTTAAGCCGATAAACCGCCCTAAAATCGTAAGATTTACTTTTTCGGCCACCGGAGCAATAAAATCCGTCCTGAACGAGATCCCGCCGCTGACCGTTTCATGCCCCAACCGATCTGTGGCCCGGACTCTAATTACCCTCAGGCCTTCCCCGGAATTAATGCCCGGCAGTTTTTCATTAACCACAACTTCTCTCTGTCCAGAAGTTATGGAGATCGAATGCAACACTATTCCACGCTCATCCAGCACTTCTAGGCTGGCCATTCCATCACTGGAATCGGCTGCTGTAAATTGCAAATCAATGCTGCCATCATTCTGCTGCGACGCCTGGATGTTCCTTATTTCCGGCCCGCTGCCGTCAGCTTTAATTATTCCAGCCTGAGAAACTCCTTGATAATTAACATTAAAATTATAATCTCCTTCCCTGATTCCGTTTTCTAAATTGCTGCTGTAACTGCAAACTGTTCCCGTAACTTGATTGCTGCAAGCACTGAACGGCTCGCTTAACGACCCCACATTTAAGCGGACATCAGCCGGATTGATGCTTACACCAGCTGCCCCGGAACTGGCTGGCAC
This sequence comes from Candidatus Nanoarchaeia archaeon, assembly GCA_035289345.1. Classification (GTDB taxonomy): domain Archaea; phylum Nanobdellota; class Nanobdellia; order Woesearchaeales; family GW2011-AR9; genus JAGVYX01. The sequence goes on along the minus strand of DATDXK010000049.1, from coordinate 4,689 downwards.
TCCGGTTATTGTTGCTTCCACGGCCCAGGTATCGCCATCAGCATTAATGAACCCTTCAATATTAGCTGTGCCCCGGTTGCCGGTAATTTTAATGCTGGCTGCCCAGACGGAAGCTGAATATAATGGCAAGGTGACAATTAAGACTATCATCCATAACGCCATTATTTTCTTAAGGTTAAAGTTATTATAACCAAAGCCATTATAATTAGGCTCACTCCGATTCGGGGTTAAATTGTTCATTTTCTTGTTCATTTTCTGACAGTTCTTCCGGTTGTTAATGTCCATAATTATATTCTTGTTCAGGTCCATTGCGGTTCCAGATTCCTCCGGTACTGCGGCTCGGCCGCGGCCTGGATTATTTTTTCAGCTGCGCCCAGGTCTTCAATTACTCTCCCTGGAACTGGAACGGAAGTCGTGCCGCAAACTTCAAAGGTGCAGCCTGCTCCCGGCAGGCAGACGAAAGAGCCGCATCTTTTCTGTGGAGCAAAAATAAAAGCTGGTGTTCCCTGCCAGTCCTGCACTGGCACATACAATTCCAGGCCGTTAGCCGTATACAAATCCTCCGGCTTGATTTCAAAGTAAGTGCTAGGCCGCTCCCAGCGGAAACTTCCAGTGATCATCCCCTGCAGCTTGTTCTCCGGCAGCTTCTGGCACTTCTGAACTTCCCAGGTTAAAACATCAAACTGGAAACATCTTTCTTCTTCCGGCAGAATAATCTCGCTGCTGTCGGTAACTAATCCGGAAACTTTGTAGATGCCAGGATAGAGATCAATCTCCCCCTGTTCAGTTCCGGAAACAGCTACAGTAGCTGAGTACTCGCTCTGCCTGGCAGCCGGATTAAAGCCGGAAACGCGTTCCAAGGTTATGACGGCCTTCTCGTTTTCATTCAGCTCTGCTGCGGTACTGGAAAAATAATAATCATGCTGCCGGCTTAAGCTGTTGTTAGCCAAGATGCTGAATGCCGGAGTGCCTTGCAGAATTGAACCATCGCCGCCGCCATTAAAGAAACATTGCCTGGCGCCAGGCTGGCAGGAGATGTCATTATAGGGCAAGATAACCGCTGCTGCTCCAGTAGTGTAGCGGCATTCTAAGGGGGTAAGGCATTTCTGGAACTGTTTCTTTTTCACGGTAACTTTCACCGTTTGCTTCTGGTCCAGCTCGATCACTATATTTCCAACCGCTGAACCGGCTACCGCATACCCTAAAATTAAGGGCTGGTCTTTGGTTTTATAAGTGTCCAGAGGGTATAAATTAGTTAGATAACCAGGCTTAACAAAATTAACTTCGCCACCATATACGGCGGGATACTTTTCTTCCAGGACTCCTGAACGATCAGTCACGCCGATCTCACATTCAGCTTGTCCAGGAATGGTAAACCCAATCTTTACTGCTTCCAGCGGCTCTTTAGTGAAGCTGTCAACTACAATGGCCTTGACTAACTCGGTATTTCTCTGCTCTTTCTTGCAAGTCAAAGGAGTTAAGCTGCGCGAATATTTTTCGATAATTTCTCCACCGTCAGCCGGACGGTTATTTCGGATATTTGCTTCCAGCGCAAACACGAAGTGGTAATCTTGACCCTCCAGAGCATTTTCAGCAGTGATTGTTACTAGCACCGGGTAGCTGGCATCATAATGCGTTTCATACTGCTGGGAGCCAAACTGCAGAAAATTGTAATTGACAAACTGGCTGTTAGGCCTGATAACGTCTCCATCACTGTTAGTCTTAAAGTATGGTTCCCAATCCAGATAATCAAAGCGCACTGCTACATCAGCAGCGCCGGCTAAGGGTATAACCATGTTATCAAGTAATTTCTGGCTCAATAGGCCTCCTGAAGGAAACTGGGAATAATAAAAATTGCTGCTGCCGAGAAATCTTAGCAGGGGGATGTAAGAGGCCAGCAATCCCTTAAACTTCTGCTTAAGATTGGTTTCGCTCCAAGACAAAGCAGAAAACAATTCAAAAGTCGTGTCTGAAATGGGAGCAAAAGCCGTCACATCTTTCCTGGAATAAGCTGAGATTAATTCCAGCCCTTGCTTTTCTAGAAAATGAAACTCTTTTTCAGTATCAGCGATCAATTCTGCTACTTCATAATAATGCTTCAATTGTAATGGTATGGCTACAAAGAACGTATCCAGCTCAGCAGTAGCCCCAGCAATCGCTGCATCTATTTCCATCCGCAGCGTAAAACCGACAGCTTCTTCCCTGATGCTTACCTCCGCTTCCCGGCTTTCTTTAACCTTAATCTCAAACCCAGCTTCTTGCAAGATGCTGTAGCTATCCAAGCAGTTATCAAGATGTTCTTCCACAAACCGTTCCAGCTGTCTTTCAATGCTGAACTGGCCATTTCCAGTCAAGGACGGACGGAATGAGCCGTAGGTTACTTTATTGGCCTGATTTGGTTCCTGGTTATGCCACCAGTACGGTACTTTAGTGGGCTCTAAATTAATGCCCGCTGATTCAGTAGCCTGAGAAAGAGAATAGTCTCCCAGAACTCCGGGATTAGTATAGCCCCCTTGCTGCCCGATGAGAAGCAGGCCTTGCTTGGCCACTAAGTTAAGGCAATTTTCAGTGTATAATTGCAAGGGCACAAAGGCCTGCGGCACTTTGCTGATCTGCGGCCCTCCAGCGGTAAATAAATCTTCCCCGGTTATTGTTTTGGTGATGAACAGCACTCCGGCAAAAGTAAATAAAATGATGATGCCAATAATGATAAATACTGTCACCTGAGCTTTAGAATTAACACTACCTATACTGCCTCCTTTTTTGTGCATCATCTACCTGTTTCAGGAAAGAATTATCGTTTATAAATGTTGTTGTCAATCGACGGAAAAAGAAGATTATCATCGACCAGGAAGAAGATTATCGACCTGCATTTCTCATGGAGTTAAAGGTTAGGTTTTTATTTAACAAACTTTAGATTATTTAAAACTTTAAATCTTTAAACTCTTTATCGCTATAATCTCTCCATAATGATACAGAAGTATGATAAAAATGCGTGAAACCGCCTCACCTCGCCATAAATGACAAGGTTTCAAAAGAAGCGGTTTCTCAACTACGCATTTTTAGCATGCAAAAATTTCGCCCTAAAGGGCGGGGTTTTACAGCCAGCGAAATTTTTTGCATAACTAATAAATTTATTTCTACCTTACTTTAGCCTTATCGCTAACTCCCATCGCCACAACCTCTTCACTAGCGGTTTTCAATTTCTTGCCCTTAAACAAAACTCTCTCCTTGCTGATCTCTAACCTTACCTGCTCAAAATCCTTAAACTCAATTACCTCGGCATTAGCCGCCATTCCTTCCGGCAGAACTAATTCGCCCGCAGCTGATGCTCTCATTTCCAATAGAGTTATCTTCTCCCCTTCCTCGGCCGCAATGATCATCGCCGTTGATTCTTCTCTCCTAAACTTAGCCGGCTTTAGATTTAAGCAAAAAACTAATTTTTTATTTTCAAAAGCTGATTTTGGCAGCTGCTTTTTTAGGCTGGTCACCACTTGCCGCCGGCCTAAGCTGCCAAAATCAACCTTAAGGATAAGCAAGGAATCGGCATTAGGATGATCAGCTACTGAAGTAGCCTGCCCAACAGCCAGCTGCAAGGGAAAGATTTCTTTCTTATGCTCTTCCAGCGGCTCCACTAATTTTTCAATGCTATTAAGCTGGCCTTTCCAAATGAAGGAAAGATCTTTCCAGGACCAGGCTTTAATTCCTAAGCTAGCAAATATTTTCCGGCTAAATTCCGGCAGAATTGGCGAGGCTAAAATGGCTAAATTTCTAGCGATATTCACTGACAATCCTACTGCACCGGCGGCCTGCTCCTTATTTTTCCAGGGCTCATTCTTTTGGAAATAAGCATTGCCTCGGTCTGCGATAGCCAGAATATTGCTTACTGCCGATTTAAAATCTTTTTTCAGGTACCCTTTTTGGATCTTTTTAATTAAATTATTAATTTCCGCCGTTATTTTTTTATCAGAAGCAATCGTGTTAATTTCACCATAATTCTTTTGTGCAAAAGTCAGCACCCGATAACAAAAATTTCCCAGATTGCCCAGCAGGACATGGTTGTTGAACTCGATAAAATCAGAAAAATTAAGGTCTAAGTCAATCACTTTCTGGTCCAATCGAGCTGCATAATAGAACCGCAGCGCTTCAGCCGGATAATTAAATTCTTTGGCCGTGATAAACGTTCCCCGTGACTTGCTCATCTTCTGCCCGTTAACAGTCAAAAAGCCATGGGTGGTAATTTCCGGCAGGGGTATTTCCAGCGCCAGCAGTATAGCTGGCCAGAACAGGTAATGAAAATAGACAATATCCTTGCCAATGAGATGGTATACTTTTCCTTTCTTCCAGTAATCTTCCCAGCGGCCGCCGTTCCGGTCACAATAATTCTTGGTGGATGAAATGTAGCCAATAGGCGCATCCAGCCAGACATAATAGTATTTGTCTTTCTCTCCCGGAATATTAAATCCAAAATACGGGCCGTCTCTTGATATGTCCCAGTCATCCAGGCCGTCTTTGATCCAGTTAAGCACAAAATTTTTTATTTCCGGCTGCAAATTTTTGTTTTCCTTAATCCATTTTTCCAGGAATTTTGAAAAGGAGCTTAACTTAAAAAAATAATGCTTTGAGCTTTTCTTAACTGGCTTTTTTTTGCATAGAATACAATAAGGGTCAACCAAATCAATGGTCTTG
>DATDXK010000048.1:0-4554 GCA_035289345.1 Candidatus Nanoarchaeia archaeon | reverse complement strand
AATTGTAGACTATCCATGATGCGCCACGTAGTTTGTCTTTCAATGCTTCCCTAAGTTTAAAGAGATCATTTCTGCACTTTATGGCATTGAATATCGCCCCATAAGCTGCTTTAGAGGACACATCGGCATCGGGGAAAGGGTTAAAAGTAAAACACCGGAGCTTTCATAACCCCTACCTGGTCTTTCATCAATACTTAAAGCATAGACCTTCTGTCCCAGGAGATCATGAAAGAGGTTTTCCTAAAATGGGAGAATAGCCAATTTTATTCCTATTACCGCCTACCTACAATAACCTCCCGAGGCTCCACTGACACAGTCAAACTCACATAAAACTAGATCATTAAATATCCTGATGTTATCACCTAATCCGCCACACCAGTATTCTCGTACTCTATTCCCAGAGCAATGATCAGTATAGGTTTTCTTAACTCCACCTCTTGGTTTGTATACGACATTTCCTCCTGTATAGCTTTCTTCTTTTAATCTAAGACTAAAAGAACCCTGTTTACTTTCATCAGAATTTATACAGACTATCCTTAATGCCTCACTCGCTGACTGTGTATTAGATGCAGACGAATCAGCTCTAGCTGCTGAAAAACGATTTCTTGATTGAGCAGCTTCACCAGTGCCTCTTCCTACAAAAATGACTATACTTAGAACCACAACAACTAATAGAACGATTAACAACATCTTTTTATCCTTCATTAATAACACCTCTTACTTTATGGTATTAAATTAAAGATATAAAAAAATTTCTCACCCCCCCCCAGTAATAATTCCTGGCTCGAGTAATGATCTTTTTTGTAAAGTACTCTTAGAAAGGCTCTGTAGAAAATCTCGCTATGCTCGGTGGCCATCGGGCTCAGCATTAGCTTCTTAAGGCTGATAACCAGCCATCCCCCGTAAGTCGAGTCACTCCACTTTGTTGCGTTCGTGAGTTGCTGGTCAGCAACGAACATCCCCCTAACCGGTGTAATTTTGCACCAGAAGATGCTTCGCAAATTGATGGCCACTACACGTTCTACAGAGTCTCTGAGAAACAATAGTTTATAAAAAATTGACGATTTATTCCAGCGGCACATTGCTCCACAGAGTCCAGTCCTCGGAAGGCGAATAGGCGCCGAAAGTAAAGTAAGGCGGCTGGGACTGACCGAACCAACCATAACCCACGTTCTCCCAGCTGGATTTTAGCGGGACTAAGCCAGTTCCAGAACCGTAAACTGGAATATTAAAATGCCGCCAGGTTTTCATCACGGAATGGAAGCCGGTTTGGTCAGTAGTATAATCTGCGCCAGGTTCGACAATCATCTCTCCTTTGTAGCCTTTTTGTTTAAGCAGTTTCACCATCTCCCTGATCGGAGTATTGCCTTCACCGGGAGCGGTGTGGTCATCCTGATAACCATAATTGTCATTTAGATGAATGTGGCCGATAACGTTGGCATCAATCATTTCACCTAATTTTTGCAGGGACCACTTATCGAACTCGTGGTCATTTTCCATGATTGATTTTTTAGGATCGGCCACCCAATATTTTCGCCACATGTTTAAATGACCGGTGTCAAAGGTAGAAGTGATATGGCGCTTGGCAATCTCTTGCGCTTCTTTCTCATTAGTAATCCCCCTCCGGGTAAGGTATTCAACCATCTTATCCCGGCTTCCATTGACTAATTTAATCATTTCCTGGGGATGGGCGCCGTATTGTTCAGGAAATAAATTTTCCATGGCTACGGCTAACGGCTTTTTAAGCGTGCCTTTTTTTTGTAAGTCTCTAGTATGGTCGAAAGCATTCATGGCCAGCTGGGCATAAGAATCGCAGGACTCGCGGAAGGCGTAAGCGTCAGCGCTCTCCACGTGGCGCTGGGTTTCTTCAGATTCCTTAGCTGTGGACCATTGCGAAGAAGAGGCTTCCTTGCTATATTTCAGTTTTCTTTCCTGATCATTCATCAGGCCTTTTATTATCTCCGTGGGAAATTCCATCTCTGCCGGAACGAGATCTCCGGCTATCGCCCTGGCTTGTCGTTTTAATCTCCATTTTTCTTCAGGGTCAACTGATTTTTCAATCTGTTCATAAAATTCCTTGGCTTTTTTCAGCTTCTTGATGTTTTCAATAGTTTCCTCGAAATCACCGCCATAATATGTTCCCCAGCCGCGGCTGTTGGCCGCGTTAGTTTCCAATGTTGTAATGATGTACGCCTCTTCCGGCCGTACTTTGATTGAATCTTCATTCGGGTAGTCCAGAAAGCGCTGCCAGGGCCCTTCCATGAATTTCTCCTTAGACAATTTTCCGTTCTTATAATCGCGCCAGGCTTCCTTAGCCCTTTCAGTCATCTCATCCGCTTCTTTTTGCAGGTGGCTCCAGTCTAACTGTTCAATCTCAAATTCCTGCTTTTCAGAATTAAAGCGGGGAACGCGGTAAGCTGGATCAACTTTCCGGCCAAAATAATCGATATAATTTCCTGACTTGACCAACTGCCCGTTTTCATCAAGGTAATCTTTGCCTTCATGTTCCTCCCATTGCTCGCTTTTTTCATCATAGCGCAAATATACCGGGCGGGCCACTTTTCTGTTCTTGGAAGCTTCAGAGATCAGCCGGCCGGTTCTAGTATCTACAACCCGGTAAGCTGTCCGCCCCTTCTCATCAGAGAACATGCGAAATTTATCTTTCCAGGGCCCGTCATCCTCATTCCATTCTGCATCAACAATCGGACGCTGGTACTCTCCAGTATGAACTACCACTGGGCCGCCAAAAGCCACCTCGGCCGCAAACTCAATCGCTTGCTGGACTTCAGTGATTGAAAAATTTTTGGCTGCTTTGGAGACATTGCCCTGCTGGTCCATTCCTGCTAACCCATACACGCCGAACGTGGAATGGGTAGTGAAATCAACTTTATTAGCGGCGCCGATCTCTACAAACGCCTGCCGCTGTTTTTTGCCGTAAAACCCGGGAGTTTGTTGCCCAGCTTGGCCTTTGCCAGTGCCAGAGAAGACAAATTCTAATTTTTTAGTGCCGGCATGCAGTTTTGATTGCACCGCTTTAACGTTCGGAACTGGGCCCAGTCCTAAAGTCATGCCTAAATCACCGATAGAAACTCCCACGTCGCCAGTAGCTTGTCCAGGAAAGCCATGCTGGTGTCCTTCATGGGCAATGTTATAGCCGCGGTCCATGGGGCTGTTGTAGTCATCCATATATCCATATCCCATGAATAGAGGTAGTGGAGTTGATTATTTAAAATCTGCTTTTTCTAATTGTGCCTGTTTCTGGGCACAGTCTAATTTTTGGATGAATCTTTGGCTTCTGGGAGCTTCTAAACCATCATGCTTAGAAAATTATTTATTGATGATCAACTTTTAGCTAGAATAAATCTAAACAGAAGTTAACTTTAATTAAAAAAAGAGATAAATCATTCATGAGCGAGCGCAATCATCATTCAAAAAGCCATTGCAAACAGCGGCGCGAGGCGATCATGCTTGCTGCAATGGTCTTTGTTTCAATAGCGCTTTTGTTGTCGCTGTTTTATTTTTTCAACAGCTCTCTGCCAGAAAAATTAGTTAAGGAAGAAATAACCGGTCTAGTGGTTTCTACTGCGGCAAGCACTAAAGAACACGCTTTTACCAGTGATGGAGTGGGTGTTTTAGTCTGGCAAGGACAATATTATACTGGAACAACATTTAACACAGGAACTTATGATTTTAATTTTACTGTTTACGATGCTCTAATTGGGGGGGGGGCGTGCTATTCTAATGTAACCAAGCTGACAACTGGCAATTTTGGAGAATGGAAAACAGAACAGGCCGGGGTTGGTGAAGCTTGCAAGAATATTCAAAAGCATTATTTCCTCGAAATCAAAATTAACAACTTGACGCAGGGAGAGAGAAGAAGGGTGACTCATTGGAATTTTTTAAGAAGAGATACTGATGAGACCTTAACTGGGACCTTAAGCACCGATGGGATTGTCTTGAAGGGGGAGAAAAATATTTTCATTGATGCCGGAACGCATTTAAGAAATATGACCGGAGGGGTCATCAGGTTTTTTCATAAGCCAGGAATCCCAAATACTAGGGCAATTACTTTTGATATCAATTCCAGCGGCCAGGAAAACACCAGCGCCATGGTCATGGAATACAACCCCGATGGGGCTGATCTGATACGGCATTTTACTGAAACCAGCCTGTATCGGTGGGATAAAAATGCTGATTTGTCGATTAGGGATATATCGGCAAGGGTTATAGGAAGCTTAATTGATAGGGTAACTAACTTGTTTGCACAAGATATGGATTTTAACGGAACTCTTCAGGGCTCCGGAAGCGTTAATATCAGTGGCAAAATTCAAACTGCCGGAGCAATTCAAGGAAATTATCAATCTAATGACAGTTCACCCGGCATTACTGATATTACTGGCTTTTGGCTATGTACAGATGATAAATGCAAAAAAACATGCTTGGTCCAAATTAAAAGCGGGCTGATTACGGGGTGCATTTAAATGAAGCAATTCAGGGTCATGATTGTTTTATTATTGCTCCCTGCAGCAGGCGCAGAAACAACTTTCTTTGACC
>DATDXK010000047.1:0-9011 GCA_035289345.1 Candidatus Nanoarchaeia archaeon | reverse complement strand
GAAGCAGCGGAAATTAAACTTCCTTTGGGAAGAGATAGGCTGCTGAGCTTGATAAAATATTGGGCAAAAGCTCGTATCACGAAAAGATGACTGTATCCAATTAAACTCAGTTTTATATATTCTTAAATAATTCCTAAATGTATGGATAACCTGCAGGTAGCCAGAATTCTGGAAAATATCGCTGACCTCTTGGAGCTGCAAAATGTCCCTTGGAAGCCGCGGGCTTACCGCAATGCCGCCCGATCGGTAGAATTGCTCTCTGAAGACATTAAATTAATTTGGAAGAAAGGCCGGTTGATAGAAATTCCGGGAGTAGGCCAGAATATTTCCGCTAAAATTGAAGAGATGCTGAAGCTGGGCTATTCTAAATATTATCATCAGTTGAAAAGGCAGGTTAAGATTGACCTCGAAAGCCTGAAAAATATTCCCGAGCTGGGCCCAAAGCGGATTAAGGTTCTTTATGAACAGCTGAAGATTAAAAATGTCCAAGACCTGAAAAAAGCCCTGGCGGCAGGAAAAGTCCGCCAATTGCCTGGGTTTGGCGAGAAAATTGAACTTACTTTTCGGCAAGGAATTGAAGCTCTTCAGAGCCAGCGAAGATTTTCTTATTCTGAAGCTGCGTCAGTGGTAAAGAAAATCATAGGTCTCTTCAAAAATCTGCCCTATGTGCAAAAAATCGATATTGCCGGATCTTTCAGAAGGAAAGAAGACACGGTCGGTGATTTAGATTTCCTGATCGTTTCTGAAAACCAAGAATTGGTGATGGATACGTTTACTAGCATGCAAGGAGTCATCTCAGTGCCGGACAAAGGAAAAACCAAATCTTCAGTAAAACTGAAGAATGGCCTGCAGGTTGATTTGCGGGTGGTAAGTAAAAACCAGTATGGTGCGGCTCTGCTGTACTTTACTGGCAACAAGCAGCATAATATTGAGCTGCGCAAGATAGCTCTAAAGAAAGGCTGGACCCTGAATGAGTATGCCTTATCAGACCTGAAGACCAAAACAGTTATTGCCGGCTGGACCGAAGAAGAGATTTATCACAAATTAGGCTTCCAGTACATCCCTCCTGAAGAGAGGCTGAACCAAGTTGAATTCAAAAAATATAGGATGTGACACTCTATTATGTGCACTCGACAATTATGAAAGCAAGGTATGAAATTGTTGCCGCTTCTTATGCCGTTTCTGATAAAAAAAGAGGAGTGGCTGTGGTAGGAATAGATTGTCCTAGTAACAACGAGTTATTAGCTGAAGTGGTGAAGCGAGAATATAAGCGCCGGCAGTTGGTTCCTCATCTGGACAAAGACGATCGGATAGATATCACCGATGTGGCTCATACTGGATATTATGCTCAGATACATGGCGTAATTTACTTACATTAATATCACTAGTATACTGGAATACTGGAAGACCTATACTAAAAATGCGTAGTTGAGAAACCGCCTCTTTTGAAACCTCGTCATTTATGGCGAGGTGAGGCGGTTTCACGCATTTTTATCATATATAGCTGGTGATAATAATTGTACGAAAATATACCCTACTAACCATAAATTATCAAATATATTTGTTATGCCTTTCAGGTCTAGTAGCAGCAATTATTTGGTCTAATGTTAATAACTACCACTATACATTGACAGGCTCTGTAGAACATCTCTTCGCACTCGGTTAGCATAAGGCTCAGCACCTGATTCTGTTAGGTAAAGGCTGACATTCTCCGGATGAGGCAATCATCTTGTCAGCTGAATATTTAACGATAGTGGTGCTTCGCAAATTGATGCTAACTACATTTTCTACAGAGCCGCATTGACACATTAATTATTCAGTAGGATACCAGCTCATATGAATCTAAAAATTTCGCAAATGTTTGCTGAAAGACTAAAGTGTCAGGACACTTGCATTAATATCATCAAAATCATTGCTTTTTCTATGGACATTGACTAAAATTAATGATTTCTGGCTATTTTTGCATAACCTAACTTCTCTACTTTAGCAACCTTTATAATTAACTATCATTTGCTTTATAACTACAAAAATAAGAGGTGTTATTATGCGTACCATTGCAATTATGAATCATAAGGGCGGCGTGGGCAAAACCACTACTGCTGTAAATTTGGCTGCCGGCCTGTCCCGACACGATAAAAAAATTCTGTTAATCGATTTTGACCCGCAAGGCAACGTGGATGTGTCTCTAAAAGTTGAGGCCGAATACACTTTATATGATGCCTTGACTGGCAAAGTGGCCATTCAGCGCTGCATTGTCAATTTGGCCAGAAATCTGGATGTTATCACCTCCAGGGAAACCTTGGTCAAAGCGGAACATTATTTAGCCACGCAAGGAGCAACCAAGACGCTGTTGAAAGACTTATTGAGCGGGATTAAGGGCTATGATTACCTGATTATTGATTGCCCGCCATCCTTGGGAGTGTTAAACCAAAATGTGCTGGCCTTCTGCCAGGAAGTGTTTGTGCCCACCTCTTCCGATTTCTTAGGCTATGATGCTTTAAAAAAAATGAAGGAGATTATCGCTAAGATCAATGAACGGTACCGCCACAATATCAAGATCACTAAAGTGATTCCAACCTTGTTTGACAAGAGAAACAAGATCTGTCGGGAAACGCTGCTGGAAATCCAGGATATCTTCCCAGAAATAACTTCTGAGCCCATCAGGGCCAATTCCAAGCTTAAGGAAGCTCCCAAATATGGCAAGTCCATTTTCAGTTATTCTCGCTCCAGCCCCGGAGCTAAGGACTACGGACTGTTAGCCCAGCGGGTGGTGGACATGGAAACAATCGCCTCTGCGCCAGAGATTGAGATTGTGTCTTAAGCGTCAGAACTTTAGACTACTATGAAGTGACAATCGGCCAAAAGTTTTATAAACAACGCTAATTCTCCCTCGTATAGTGCCAAAAATGGGTTTATACTGCAAAATAGAACTATATCAGCAGCAGCAACAGCGAATAAGTAGCCCTATAAACGGCCTTTCGCCATTAGAGTTAGAACTATTACTGGATCAAAGTTTAGAGCAGGTAAAAACGTTTCACGACCAAAATCCGGAATGGAGAAGTGAAAACCAACCTGAAAATAGAGGAAACTACTTTTGGCAAAGGGACTTTTTAGAAGGATGTAAATCAGTAAGGGGGAAGATTTCCCGAGAAAAATATTTAGAAAATCCACACGTTTTCGTGGAAAGAAGTGAAGAAGGATATTCTGTTAGATACAATTTGCAGCTTGATGAAAGAATTGCTAAAAAATTAGCCCAGTTTAAAAGAAACAATGAGCAGGGAAAAATGCCAGTTGATAAAATATTTTCCAAGAGGTTTGCCCAGGATCGGGCTTGGGTTGTTGAACAACAGCTGGCAATCGTGAAATATTTATGTAAAACGCAGGAGAGATATTTGCAGACTGGAAATGCCTTGGATTTGGAGCCAATAAACCAAAATGATGTGGCTGAACATATCGGATATTCTATAACTAGTGTAAGCCGGCTGGTTAAAAATTTAAGCATTCAACTACCCGATAGTAAAGTTATTTTTGCCAGAGAATTAATGCCGGGAAAAAATGCCACTACTCAAAATGGCGCCTGCGCCTTGAAGCAGCTTCAGGAAGACCCTGCATTATATGGAAATGGAAAATGGATGGTCTCAGCAAGAGAATTAGTGCCTATCCTGAGAGAAAGATTTGGAATTAAAGCCGCCAGAAGAACAGTTTCTAAATATCAGGGAATGTTAAGGTAGTTAAAGGCCAATTATTTTTTATTAAATCAGCCGGCAATAAATAGATGCTTTTTAAGTCTCAAATAAAAAAGTAGCCCCACTCGGACTTTCGTTTAAACTCTATTTCGAACCGAGGTCAATGCCTTTCATTCCTTATTTTGGACCAAAGGGCACTATGCCTAGACTTTAATCATTGCAATGATTATATTAGTCCACTACACCATGGGGCTCTAATTTGTTCCGGTGTTTGGAATTGCTAAAGCCAATTTCTTTATAAAATTTTCCTACTTCAGATTTTTTCGTGTAAATCCTGGGAGTTCTGTTGTCTGAGGCTTCATCCAATAAACATGGTAATCCTAAAAACAGATCGTTGTTTGTTTTTATGCACAAAAATTTCGCCAGGAATTTTTGCAGGGGTTTAAAACCCCGCCCGTTAGGGAGAAATTTTTGGCATCCTGAAAATTCGTGGTTTAGAAAGTGTCCAGTCAAACTTTGCCATTTATGGCGAGGCAGGACACTTTCCGGAATTTTTATGATGTTCCTGCGGAAAGGGCCCGCAGTTCAGTTTTATTCAGTTTTAGAAGCGCTGAGCGAGTAGCTGCTGGTTTATTTTTGGATGAAGCCCATTTCAAGGCTCTGTAGAAAGTCTCGCTATGCTCGGTGGCCATCGGGTTCAGCATTAGCTTCTTAAGGCTGATAACCGACCATCCCCGTAAGGGACATCCCACTAGCCGGTATAATTTTGCACCAGAAGATGCTTCGCAAATTGATGGCCACTGCACTTTCTACAGAGCCCCATTTCAAAGAAACTTTAATAAACCATCCTTTCATAATATGTATCAAGCCTGGTGCTAAAGTCCCCGACTGAATACATCCCTTCCATAATCCTCCCATGAACTTTGAGAAGATCCCCCCGGTTGAACAAGGTCAAGATATCCTAGACTTGGCCTTCCGCAAAGCCAGAGTGAGAGGAAGGCAAAAAAACTTAAGCGGGAACTGGCTGCAAGTCATCAGGAAAAAGGAATCCTTAAAGCTGGACATCGTGAAGGATTCCCTTGAGAACAGCTTGCAAAAGATTACTAATTATTTTCCTAATTTAAAAGAGCTGCCTTTATTTTACACCAGGTTGATGAACTTGACCTTGGATCCGGATAAATTCAGCAGATCCCTGGGTGCAATTAGCTGGGTGGTTAAAAAAAACCGTGATTTGCATCGGCAGTTTGTGAGGAGTATTAACCAGGAAACCAAGCAAGATAAGATTAAAGCCATCACCAAGCAGTATTATGGGCGAATATCTTCCATCATGAAACAGATCAGCAACCGGCTGCAATATCTGGAGAAATGCCGAACGGTCATGCGCTCCTATCCGGACATCAAGGAGATGTTCACGGTCTGCGTCTATGGGTTTCCTAATGTTGGAAAAACTACTTTATTGAACAAGCTGGCTGGCACTGCAGCTAAAGTTGCGGCTTATGCCTTTACTACCAAGTCCATCAATACTGGCTATATCACTATTAATGAAACAACCGTGCAAATATTAGATGTTCCCGGAACTTTGGCGCGGGAAAAACTAAACCAGATTGAGATGCAGGCCGAGCTGGTCTTGCAGGAATTAGCTGATTTAATCATTTATGTTTATGATCCAACCGAATCCTGCGGCTATTCTTTAGGCCAGCAGAAAATCTTGTATCAAAACTTAGCAGGAAAAAAGGTGATTGTCTATGTCAGTAAAGCTGACCTTCTTTCCTTGGCTGAAATGAAACTAATCAAAGAAAAGCTGTATACCGTTGAAGAGATAAAAAGCGAGATTGCTAAGCGACTATGAGACTATTCCGAGCCAGGCGTAGGCTGCCGCATCTTCCGTTAGATGAGCCGCTGCCTTCAGTAATCAGGAAAACTTCTAAGGTCAAGCCCTGGACAAAACAATCAATACAACAGCAGTTCCTGGCCCGGGAATTGGAAAATATTAACCAAGCGATCATTAGCCTAAGGCAGCAGCACCAAGAGTTAAGGAGAAGAATCAGCAGAATCAGTTTGGTTCAAAGAACCGATGCTGGCGGAGCTAAACCTCATTCGCCAACAATCATTAATCAGCCAGAAAAATATTCTTTTTATGATGAAGAATTGAGCGGCATACAGCGAGAGCTTTCCAATCTTAAGACAGCTGTGATTGGTCGTGGATTTAAGATATCAGACATCCCGCCCCTGCCGCCGGCTCACTTGACCGTGGCCGAAAGAGCAATAATTAGCAATAAGTTACGGAAGCCGGGCAGTTCGCGGGAGAGGTTCAGAGAATTGGCTGGGCAATTATCTGAAGCATCAGCAGCTGTTATTGAAGCAAAACCAGAGCCAAAAAAGCTGCTGGATAAGTTAAGGTACGGGATAATTGAATTGCAGCAGAAATGGGCTGAAGTGCAGCAGCGGCTGCAGGCGGTTGAGGAGAGATCTCCGGAAGTCAGTGGGCAATTACAGCGTTTAGAACAGGAATTAAGCCGGCTGGAAAAAACGGTTTGGCAATCACCGTATATAATAACAGCTCTGCCGATGCATCACGGCAGAAGCAGTGAACTGCCGTTCCAGATGAGAAAAAAAGCCCGCAGGGAAATAGCCGGCAAATTAGCCCAAATTGACCGAGATCAGCAGACACAACATAAGTTTGATACTCTTCTGCAGGAATTGTCCAGGCAATATGCTTTGCCTCATGGAAAATATATTAGGGAGCTGGGAATGTATCGTGGGACTGCAAAGCCCTGGCCGGCAGTTTCCAGCAGGATTCAGCAGTTGCACCTGCAGCTGGCAAAAAAAATTAAGTATTCAACAGCTTTCAGCAGAAAGACTGCAGAAGTTAAAGAAATAGAGCAACGAATTTCTCAATCATACCAGCCTCCGCAGGCCAAATATCTGAATTTAATTCCTGCACTGCCTAGATATGCGGCCCAGCCCTCTTATCAAGCCAGAAAGCGGGTTAAGAAAGAAGTTAAACAGATGATGGCTGCTATTGAGCGTTCCCTGCCCGGCAGCGCTTTGGAAAAGATCGCCCAGCAGCTCACCCAACAGCTGTCTGAGGTAAAGAAATATCAGCCAGCTAAGGCCAAGGTTGTTTCTGAGCCTTATCAGCAGCAGCCTTTGCCGCTGTTATCTTCAGAAAAAATTAATTATTTAGTCCAAGAGCTGGAGAAGACAACAGAGCAGGAAAAAATAAAATTAAGAAGAAAGCTTGCAGCGCCGATAAAACTTACGCCAGAACTAGTGGCCATAAATGAAACCATTAACGGCTTGCAGAAAGCTGAGAAGCAAAAGGCCAAAGTCTTCAGGGCTTGGCCTACGGCTAAAAGCTATGACCAATTAAGGCTGAAAAAGGAATTACTGGAAACACAGGGCCTGTTAGCTAGAGCAATTATGAATCCATCCCTGCTTCTGGAGAAATTCAAGCCGAAAAAAGCCAGCCGCCAGCAGTCGCTCCTGGAGCAGAAGGCCCGGCAGGAAACGCTAGCTATCAAGGCTAGGATAGACAGCCAAATTGAAAAAAATAACACTGAGCTTCTGCACATCGAAGAAGACCTCTTGACCTTAGAGAAGATGCCTCTTAAAAAAGGGAAGATGATCAGCAAGATGGTTACTTTGCCGCTACTGTCAAGGATGGAGTATGATTCTTTCCAACGGGAGATAATGGTAATGGAAAGGAAACTGGCCGGTGAAAATGGTCGGAGATTAATGGATGAGAAATTTCTATCAGCAGAAAAAAGCCAAGAATTGCTGGCCGTGGAAAGAAAACTGGCTGAGCTACAGATGGAATGAGATTGGTTGCTGTACGTATTAAGTCTGGGTCTTTAGCCTCAGGGTGTGAGCCTCTTCTCTTTATACATTTAGCAAAAAGGAAGTGCGAAAATAAACGGGGATTTATTTTTGCATCTGAAATTAAGCGGTCTTCTTAATTTCATGAATTCCATGAGGAATTTTTGCCTCCCTATTAAAAAGCTGCAGGCGAACCGAGCTAAAGACAAAAGAAGGCTTAATACGTGCTGGTTGCCGTTAGGCTTAATTAATAAGGCTACCTTTCTGGCCTCTGCAACACTACGTTTGGCAACACAAAATATTCCGTCCTGCAATCATGATATAGCTCTTCAATGTTTTCTGTAAAAGTTAACCCAGGCAGGTTAATCCAGCCGGCCTTATGAAAAGCAATTCTCTCTTCAATCTTCAAGCCCAAATCAATGGCAAAATGAAACTCTGATTTTGGCGTGACAGGATTTTCATAAAAACACAATAGTGTTAGCTCCTTCCGTCTTGGGCTCTCAACTTTAGTTAAGGAATCAAGAATTATTTTGTGATCTTCTCTTCCTATTTTCAGAGGAGATTCTGAACCTGCATCTATTGCAAAAAACGCTGCACCATTGCAAGCATAAGCCAGGTATTTATCGTAAAATTTGCCTTTAGGCAACATACTTTCTATCCGGTCAAGTATTGTCTTAGGAGCTGCTGAATAAGCCCTTATTTTTTCCCAAAGCTCACCTTGCTCCTTCGGATAATTAGGGACGGGATACACGGTGTCCAACAATTCTAATTTAATATCGCTAAACATAAGAGTCATGTTTATCAAGTTAAGAAGAGCCTATTTTTGGCAATGAAGTTAATCCATCTGCTTAGCAACAATCCGGCAGGAGCAGGGAAATTTCTTAGCGGCTCTGGATAAAGCTTCCCGGGCTACCTTAATGTTAGTTTTGTTGACTCTTAACTCCATTAAAGCCTGGCCTTCCATCACCCGCGCGGCCGTGCCGATGGATTTTCCAAAAGACAGCTTCATGCCAGTGCTCATCCTGTCGGCACCAGCTCCTGACGCGAGAGGGTTCTCCCTTAGCACATGATGGGGATAAACTTTCACCCGGAGATGATACTCGCCATCGCCAATAGTTTTTTCCAGCAGGCGGTTGGAAGTCATCCTGGCAGATTCCAGGGAATTCTGACGGATATTCATCGAGCGGTTGGATAACAGCTGGAAAGTAGAATCATAATTTTTCCTGGGATTGCCCATGTCAAACTTGACAATCTTTATCTGCGGCCGGCCGCCGCGGACATAATTCAGTTTAGTGTACTTGCTGATGCGGGTGTAAGGGCGCTCCAAATTTTGGTAAGCTGAATTTTTACGTAATCGTACCATTCTCCAGCCTTAATTCTGTTGGTTATTTATAAAGATTCCGCCAATGGGGGCTATGTAGAAAATGTAGTTAGCATCAATTTGCGAAGCACTACTATCGTTAAATATTCAGCTGACAAGATGATTGCCTCATCCGGAGAATGTCA
>DATDXK010000046.1:0-7778 GCA_035289345.1 Candidatus Nanoarchaeia archaeon | reverse complement strand
TGAGCCTGCTGGCTGGATTTACCATCCCTAAAGGCAGCACGCATGTGCTGCTGGCCCTCAATGAGTTGCAACAGAGAAAATTGGATTTCAAAAAATTTGTCAAGATTGATTTTTGCAACGTCCGGAAATTCCTTGGCCAGCAGATGCCCAAGGTGGCAGATTGAAGATGCAGGTTAAATGGCTCAGATCATCCCAAGATAATTTCATCCTAAGATCATTAAAACACTGAGGATTCCATCAGTCTATTTTGACCATAACTGAAAAACAATAAACATTATAATCTCCCTACTATTTCTGCCGAGCATGGCTCACAGAATTGAAGTTTCATCCAGAGTTCCTGATGCCAGGGCTGCAGTCAGAAAACGCCATTTAGAAAGCCTGGGCTTTTCCGGCAGAGTTAAAGAGGTTCATTTAGTTGATGTTTATACCCTGGGCTTTTCTTTAGAAAGAGGACAATTAGAATCTGTAGCTTCGATGCTGGCAAATCCAGTAACACAACAAGCAACGATAAATCAGTTGCCATCCCCTAATCAATTTAGGTGGGCTGTTGAGATTGGATATCTCCCCGGTGTAACTGATAATGTAGGTTCCACAGCTAAAGAAGGGATTGAAGATTTATTAAAGGCACAAAGGGCAAAATTTTGGACAGAAAGAACTGGTAATGTCTATACATCACAGGTTACTTTCCTTTCTGGAGATTTGTCAAGAGAGGATGCAGCTTTAATCGCTGAATCATTAGCCAACCCACTGGTCCAAGAAATTCAGGTTAAAAGTTATGATGAATTTCAAAGAGACCGCGGAATGGGCCTGGCAGTTCCACGAGTAAAATTAAGGGCAGGGCCGGTTGCTGATATAGCTGATATAGCCAATATGGTTGATATCGTTGATATCGTTGATATCGTTGACATCGTTGACATCGTTGACATCGTTGACATCGTTGACATTCTTGGAATTAGTGATGATGAATTAATGGCTATAGGAAAGCTGGGTATTGCTGACAAAGATGGAACCAGAAGAGGCCCGCTGGCTTTGGATTTAGCTTATATGCAAGCTATTCAGTCTTATTTTAGGCAGCAAGGCAGGAATCCTACAGATGTTGAATTAGAATCAGTTGCTCAAGCCTGGTCTGAACATTGCAAACATACCATCTTTGCTGATCCACTCGATGAAATTACTGAAGGCCTTTATAGGAAATTTATAAAAGCGGCTACCCAGAAGATAAGAGCAGAAAAAGGCGATCAGGATTTCTGTGTTTCTGTATTCACAGATAATTCTGGAGCAATCATTTTCGATGAGGATTATTTGTTAACCGACAAGGTCGAGACGCATAACAGCCCTTCAGCATTAGATCCATTTGGCGGCTCCATTACAGGAATTGTCGGTGTTAACCGAGATACTATCGGCTTTGGACTTGGCGCTAAACCGATCATTAACAGATATGGCTTCTGTCTGGCTGGTCCTCAGGATAAAAGTAAATTGTACCGAGGAAAAAATTTTACTCAGAAAATGCTTTTACCTAGACAAATAATGGAAGGCGTGGTTGAGGGGGTAAATGTCGGCGGAAATTGTTCAGGGATACCCACGCCACAGGGCGTTCTGGTCTTTGATGAGCGATACAAAGGGAAGCCGCTGGTTTTTGTAGGAACTGTCGGCTTAATCCCAAAAGAAAGTGCTGGAAGAAAAGCCCACCTGAAGCAAGCACAAGAAGGGGATTATATTGTTATGATTGGCGGCCGTGTTGGCAAGGATGGGATTCATGGGGCAACGTTCTCTTCTGAAGCGATGGATCATGGAAGTCCTGCAACTGCTGTCCAGATTGGTGATCCGATAACACAAAAGAAACTCAGCGATGCAGTTGTAAAAGAAGCAAGAGATTTAGGATTGTATAATAGCATAACTGATAATGGTGCTGGAGGGCTTTCCTGCTCTGTAGCTGAGATGGCCAAGGAATGCGGCGGATGCCATGTCAAGCTGGAGCAGGTTCCATTGAAATATCCTGGCCTGGCACCCTGGGAAATCTGGATTTCAGAATCACAAGAGCGAATGACCTTATCCCTTCCTCCAGAAAAATGGGGTGAATTTTCTTTTCTTATGAACCGAAGAGGGGTTGAAGCCACAGTTATTGGTGAATTTACAGATTCAGGAAAATGTGTTGTTGATTATAATGGACAACGGGTTATGGATATTGAAATGGCTTTTCTTCATGGTGGGCTTCCACCACGGCCAATGAAAACAACATACACCCGGCCGACAAATGAAGAGCCAGAAATTCCAGTATTGGAAGATCTGACCAATTCGCTTCATTCCATGCTAAGCAGATTAAATATTACCAGTTTTGAATTTATTTCACAACAATATGACCATGAAGTACAAGGCGGTTCTGTTATAAAACCATTACAAGGCAGAGGAAGAGTAAATGGAGATGCAACCGTCGCTCGACCATTACTTAGTTCCAAAAAAGCAGTAGTTATTTCGCAAGGAATTAATCCAGCTTACAGTGATATAGATACTTATCACATGACGGCAGCGGCAATTGATACGGCGATACGCAATGCGGTTGCTGCCGGAGCATCATTAGGACAGTTAGCTTTAATGGATAATTTCTGTTGGTGCAGTTCTAATGAAGCCGAAAGATTAGGTCAGCTCAAGGAAGCTGTAAAGGCCTGTTATGATACTGCGGTGGCTTTTGGAACACCTTTTATTTCAGGCAAAGACAGCATGTTTAATGATTTTAAAGGTTATGATGCTGACGGAAATCCTGTAAAAATCTCAGTGCCTCCGACATTGCTTGTTTCTTCAATTGGGGTTATGGAAGATGCACAAAATGCTATTTCACTTGATGCTAAATTTGCGGGAGATTTAGTTTATGTTCTGGGAGAAACCCATGATGAGCTTGGTGCATCAGAATATTTTGCAATGGTAGGCAAAGAGCAAAGAGGTGAGAGATACATTGGAAATGTTGTTCCAAAAATTGATGCGCATAAGAATAAACGTTTATATGGAGCATTGTCTCAAGCAATAGAGGAAGGCGTAGTAGCTTCTGCTCAAAGTGTCCATCGTGGAGGGCTGGCTGTTGCTCTTGCCAAAACTGCAATCGGCGGAATGTTAGGTGTAGACGTTTCATTGGAGAATCTTCCTGGAACAGCATCTCGAGATGACTTCAGACTATATTCAGAAAGTCAAGGAAGAATTGTAGTAACTGTTGCTCCAGAATATAAAGATAGATTTGAAAGAATTATGGAAGAACGTGCATTTTCGCACATTGGACAAGTTACGGACAATGATTCGTTTTTGATAAGAGGTCAGAGTGGTAAAGAAATGGTTAACACTTCCACTAATCTATTGTTAAAATCATATAAATCTACTCTTGGAGAATATTAAAATGACATTAAAAGAATTATACAATCCTGAAAGCGGAAGAATGAGAATTGCAGGTTTAATTTCTGGAAGCGGAAGTAATTTAAGAAAAATAATTGAACATGAAAGAGCTATTGAGTCTAGAGAAGGAAGATCACCTTACCAAGTTGTAGTTATTTTTTCAGATAATCCATCCAGTAATGCAGGGAAAATTGGAAATGATTGCGGAATTCCTGTTGTTGTAAGAGATTTAGGTGCTTTTTACAAAGAAAGAGAGAAACCAAGAAAGGACTTAACGGTAAGGGCAGAGTTTGATGAAGGAACTGTTCGAGCATTAAAAAAGTTTGATGTTGCTGTTGCTGCTTATGCGGGATATATGAGTATTGCAACACTAGTGTTAATTAATTCGTTTTTTGGGGTAAATGTTCATCCCGCCGATTTATCTACAATGAATGGAGATAGGATAAAATATACTGGAGCTCATGCTGTAAGGGATGTAACTTAAATGGCGATACCAAACGTTTTAGCACTCACAGGATATGGAATTAATTGTGATGAAGAAACGAAGTTTGCATTTGAGAAAGCAGGCGCTAGAGCTGATATTGTTCATATAAATGAAATTATTGATGGACCTAAACGTTTAGGGGATTACCAAATATTAGCATTTCCCGGTGGATTCTCCTATGGCGACGATACTGGTTCCGGCAATGCCCTGGCTAACAGAATTAGAAATAATTTATTGGCTGAAGTACAACGATTTGTGGATAATGACAATCTGACGATGGGGATCTGCAATGGGTTCCAAGTAATGGTTAATTTAGGGCTGCTTCCAGCGCTAGGTGGGAATTATGGAGAACGAAGAGTTGCTCTGGTGCATAATGACTCTGCTCGGTATATTGATCGATGGGTGGATTTGCAATTTCAAGGAAATAGCCCCTGGGCTAAAGGAATTAAAATAATGAGTGTGCCGATAGCCCATGGAGAAGGAAAATTCTTCGCTGATGATTCAACTCTTGCAGAATTACGAGAGAAAGGATTAATAGCAGCCCGATACGTTTCTGGAGAAATTTGTGATTATCAAAGTTTACCTGCTAATCCCAACGGCTCATTAGATGATATTGCTGGAATTACAGATGAATCCGGTAGGCTTATTGGCCTGATGCCGCATCCTGAACGTGCTATTGATTTTACCCATCTTCCCCATTGGACCTTGCTCAAAGAGCAGTATAAGAGAGAAGGCAGGGAACTTCCTCCAGAAGGACCAGGGTTGAAGATATTTGAGAATGCAGTAAAATATTTTAAATGATAAAAATGCGTGAAACCGCCTCACCTCGCCATAAATGACAAGGTTTCAAAAGAGGCGGTTTCTCAACTACGCATTTTTAGCATGCAAAAATTTCGCCCTAAAGGGCACCTATTTTCCATACGCCTCTTTATACATTTCGTGGGGTGTTTTTCCCGTATCGCTTTGCTTCCGGACATTATTGTACCAATAAATGAATTCTTCCATCTGCTTTTTGCGTTCTCTATCATTTTTTGGCTTTGGCTTGTCTTTAAAATATTCTTCAAAAGCCATCCGATATTCCCTAATTGCTGGATTATCTATTTTATCATTTTTCATAGTCAAAACCACATTTTTCTAAATCTTTTCTTAAACATTTCTCTTGCAAGTTGTAAACAAAGTGTTAACAACTGGTTTTCTCTGCCTTTTAAGACACCCCAATACTGCCCTGGGCTTGGGCTAAAACCAAATTTCATATCCGTTAGACAAAAAGATAAAAACGTCTTTACCAGTTTGTTTTTTGATATCAGAAACATATTCTTCAGCTTGTTTTTGCCCAGCAATTGGGTCTTTTGATGTCCTCTTTGCTTCAATAACGGCCAGAGGATCGCCATTGTTATCCAGAAGAAGATAATCTGCATATTTACTCTCTCCCTCATTCTCAAAAGTGCCTTTATAAACTAAATATTTTTTTCTTTTGAAATTAGATTGCTTAGTATCTAACTCTTCAACAACCATTGCCCTATTCTTGACTTTCCAGCCACTTTCTTCTAGAGCAACGTCTATTTTATGTAGCCAAGTCTGGAGTTCTAAACCTATGTCCGGACCTCCTTCCATCTTATATACCATGATAGATGGTTAATAAACCAGTTTAGATATAAAATTTGCTATTCTCCGCGCAGAGTACGACTGGTCTGGAGCTTTTTCGTGCTTAAGACCTGCTGGTGAATGCGCTTAAAAATCCCGCAGGATTTTTCAAGAATAGAAACATTCCTCTTTATTTGTGGAATATTTGCGTACTCAAAATTAGGCCGGGGTGAGCGAAGCGAACATATCACCGGCCTATTTGACTGGTGGTCTCCTGCTTATTTTGACATATTAATGTCAGCCGCTATAGAATGATTCCACTAGTTTTTTAAACTTTCAGCAGCAAAGATACAATCTGTTTAGTGCGGGGGTGGCAGAGTGGTCAACTGATAATCTGGCTTGATTAAATGTCTAGAAGCTTGATTTCAGACCAAATGCGCTACCTTGAGGAGGTAGTTTCTAAGTGGATGCGCGAGTTCGAATCTCGTCCCCCGCATGGTTTAAATTTATGCAAAAAATTTCGCTGGGTGTAAAAACGTGATACAATGGCAAAAAAACTAATCCTCTTACCAGAAATAATGAATGGCATTTTTCTGTTGTGGATGTAGTTGAAGCTCTTACGGACAGCACCGATGCTAAGGATTACTGTTATCGCCTAAAAAAAAGAGAGCTGGAAGGTAGCGGAATTGAGTTATCGACATTTTGTCGACAACTGAAATTACCTGCTGCTGATGGTAAGTATTAAAAAAGAGAATCTTAGAGATCATATGACCGATTTAGAGCTTATTTTTACTCTGCTTGGCGAAGCTTCTACTACCAAAAAATCGCTGAAGTTTACAGCTCACTTGATTCTTGATTTACTTACAAATTCACTGCCTTTAACATAAAATCGCCAAGGCAACTCTTTCCCTTTAGTAATTCCGATTCGCGGACTGGAGGCGATAGAAACTTTTAGCCCATCATCCATTACCTTAAACTCCACTCCTAATTTTAATCCGTTATGCTCCTGCCTGATTCCTAAGGCCCGGCATAATTTTCCCGGGCCGGAGCACAGGCTGGTTATTTTTTTGGCCTTTCTTTCTGCCTTTCTGCCAATCCCGCGATTGGATTGTAGTTCTTCAAAGTCAGATAAAGGCTCAACAGCCCTGATCAAAACAGCACCGGCATCAGCTTTATCCGCAGTAATATTCAGGCAATGATATATTCCATATATCAAATAGACATAAATGTGTCCATAAGTCTCAACCATTAGCCGGCTTCTTTCTGTAATCTTGTTAGCATGGGAAGCTGCATCACGGCCATAGGCTTCCGTCTCCACAATTCTGGATTTTATTCCCTTAACCAGCAAAATTTTGCCTATCAGCTCTTTGGCTACAGCAACTGCTGAGCGAGAGAAAAACGATGGTGGCAGTTCTTTCATACTACATTGACTAGGCGATATTACTTAAAAGCTTTTATGGTATTTAAAAAAAAGTTTATAGTAAATATTCTAGCTCGCAATTAATTCTGATTAAATTTCCTATTTAAAATACCCTTTAACCATCGAAATCACAATCTTAGATGGAATCTCTGAATCAGGCTCTTTTTCCCCAGAAACAGGTTTTTCGTCAAGATAAGGTGGCGGCAAGGGTATTTCCTGCCAGATTCTTCTGCCTCCATCATATTTTTCACGTCTCTGTTGCTCTTGTTTCTTAAGCTCTTCAATGATCCAGGCATCAAGCATAATAACTAACCTATAGTCTTGCCGCTATTTAAGAATTGGTTAAATAAATTATGTGGTATATGCAAATTGCTGAAAAATAAATCTGCTTTGCATAATTTACCTAGCTGTCAAAATATAATTCTGATCAACAAGCCCGCAACATAGCCTAAGATAGCCGCACCGATGCCAATCAGCGCAATTTCCAGCCCGGAATTAACCCAGTTTAAATGAGTGTACTTAGCTTTAGCCCAGCCCACCATGAACAGCATGCCGATTGTCATGATCATGGCTACAATAGCAGAATTATCGCCGCTGAATAACAAGAAGGGAATTATGGGAAAAAATGAGCCAATTAAAAAGGAGATAAACATCGTGAAAGCGTTTCGCAGCGGCAATTCAAAGCGCTCTTCAGACAATCCCAGCTTTTTCTGGATATAATTAATAATTAAAGTAGGCCGGTTATGCTTTTCAAAATGGCGGATCATCGCTTTGATTTCATCACGGTCAAAACCTTCCCTCTTTAAGATTGAACACATCTCCCGCAAGGCTTGCTGTGGATCTTTTTTTAAATCCCGTTTAGTGGCAGCTATTTCATGCTCATAGACTTCGCGCTGGGATTTGGCAGAAAGG
>DATDXK010000045.1:0-7875 GCA_035289345.1 Candidatus Nanoarchaeia archaeon | reverse complement strand
TGCTCGGTGGCCATCAGGCTCAGCATTAGCTTCTTAAGGCTGATAACCGACCATCCCCGTAAGGGACATCCCCCTAGCCGGTGTAATTTTGCACCAGAAGATGCTTCGCAAATTGATGGCCACTGCACTTTCTACAGAGCCTGCACTAAAGAAAAATTTATATTCTCACCGCTATTTTAGCTTCAATAGAAGTGGATTAATGCTTAGTTATGAGGTTGTGTTTATTTAAAGGTAAAATCAGCTGAGCTTAGGCCTTAAGAATTAATTTTACTTAATGAAAGGTGACGAGATATGGGTATTATTATCATGAAGAAGGAAGAGCCGGTTAAGACCGATATTCGTAAGACTAGAACTTGTGAGCGCTGTAAGATTCAGGTGCCATTGGCCAATGTACGACTTTATGCGCAGAATGAAACTAGGAATCTGCTTCTTTGTGAAGCCTGCTGTGACATCTTAAAACAGAAAGGAACAGCGATTATGCCAGGTGAAAAAAAAGTGATTCGTAATGTGTATCAGCCCAGAAATATGGCCGATAAGACTCCGCCTCTTTCTGCTTCCAAGCCTGAATTTAAGCTGGAAAGCAGTAAGATATTAAATCGCCCGCAAATGTCCTGTGTGCGCTGTGATTACCTGTTTGCGTTAAGCGAACCTCGACCAGGAGCTGTCTCACCGCTGTCCTGCCCTTACTGTGGCAAAAGCGACAGATTGCAGCGGGTGAAATTGTAAGTCTATTTCTTTTATGCTCAAACCACTACTTTTTGAAAAGTAATTTTAGAGCCAAATATCGTAACTCTGGGCCGATTGCTGAGAGAACTGCCTTCATTTGAAGTAGTAATTATGGCGAAAGAAGAAATTCTGGCTGAAAAAGTCAGAGCCATCATAACCAGAACCAAGGCGTGGGATGTCTATAACTTATGGTTTTTATTGCAGGAAAATATCACTATTGATGTGGATATAATAAATGAAAAGCTGCGATTCTATAACTTAAAGTACTCATTTACAGAATTTAAAAAGCATCTTAACCTTAAAAAAGAAATATGGGAAACAGAGCTGAACCCCTTGATAGCAGAGATACCTGGCTTTACTCTCGTCCGGAGGGGCATACTAGAAAAAATGAAGAGAAAGTAGTTCTCCCTCTCTATTCTCTCTTCTTAAAGACACGAATCACTTCTGCTTTGAATCTCTTTGCTTTTTCTTTTGAAAGAACATGCAATGCTTCTAAGTGAGAAATATAAATGTGCAGGCCTTTTTTAGTATACTTAAATTCTATCTTCTACATATCCAGCTGGCACCACTTCGGTTTTCCATTGGTCCGGAGTTGTGGTAGCCATCAGATTATAAAAATCTACCCTCGCCAATTGTGCTAAACTTACATTACTTACATTATTAGGACTTGCTGTTACAGTAATTATCTTATCTAAGTCCGGCTGATCAGGAAATGGTGCTAATTCCAAGCCCGTTAATTTTTGTTCTAGTTCTAATTCAGGCTCTCCTTTACCAGCTAATGGCGACAGTAATGGCGACAGTAATGGCGATGGTAATGGCGACAGTAATGGCGATGGTAATGGCGATGGTAATGGCGATGGTAATGGCGATGGTAATGGCAGATGTATAGAAACAGGATTAGAAATATCCCGCTTAACAGGTTCAGATAATTTTAACCTATCATCCTTTCTTTTATCTTCGCCTAGCTCAGATAGCCTAACCTTCTGTTCAGTTAACCGATCTAGAGCTGATAAAAAAAGGTCAGCAGCATAACTTATTGGAGCTAAAGCATACTTTATCAGGCCTCTTCCGGCAGATTGCAGTAATCTAGTCTTTTCCACAAAACCAATTCCTATCAGCCCCTTAGCTATCTGCCGAGCTTCAAAAGTTTCATTTTTAGGCACGTGAATTTCAGCCTTAAGACTGTATCCGTCAGCTTCACCAATGCCTTTTATGATTGTCAAGTTAGATTGCGGAGAGGAATAGAATAAGTAATTGCCTTCTCTCGTTCTTCCATGCCCTTTAAAGCAGAACTTACCAGAGATAATTTGATCTGCTTCTGCTTCAGCACGATATATTTGTTGTCCTTTATATTCTAATTTAATTTTATTCGCCATTGGAATCAGGCAAATAATTTGATTTAGTTATAAAACTTTCGCTGATCTTAGTTTACAATGGCTGGCTGGCTAGCTTAGGCCCTGATTTATGGTAATTACCCTTTATAATTTCAACTGTAGTTCAGCAAACCATAATCTTTAATAGCAGTAAAAAACAGCTTAATTAAATGAGTCCTAGTACGCCAAATATTTACCTTGCGCAAGACTTTCAGGGCTGGCAGCCAGTGGTAAATCATCTCCATTGGGACGGCTCTTTGCCGCCAAAAGTTTTATTTGACTTTTATCAGAGCCGCGGCCAAATACTTAAATTGCCTGACAAAGATATTCTTGGAAAGCTTATCCGCTACGCTAATCCTGCTCAGCAGCTCATCAGCTCTACGGAAAAATTAGCTGAATTTCAGGAAGGGCTGTTAAGCAAATGGAGCATTATTGATGTTTTTAAACTGCCGATCGGCGCCATGAGGATCGACCATGACCTAATTAGCATGGCCGTAGCTCATTGCCATTACCTGAAAGAGCAGGGCATAATTTATTCTGAGACCAGATTTGCTCCTTCTTATCACATTAATCCACGCGGCAATTTGAACAGCTTAGATGAAGTAGTTAAAACAGCCCTGGCTGGATTTCGCATCGGTTATTCGCAAACCGGAGTTAAGGTTAACCCCATTATTTGCATCCCCAGAGAAAATGACCGGGAATTTCTTAACGGCAATCCTCGCTATCCAGTAAATTCTATCGATATTGTTAAAACTGCCATCAACCATTGTGAAGAAAAAACCATCAAAGTTATCGGCATTGATTTAGTTTGTTATGAGCCTTGCGCGCCAGCACAAGATTATCTTTCAGCCTTCCGGCTGACTTTTGATACTCCACTAAAAAGGACCATTCACGTTGGAGAAATGATTGGTTCTGATCAAGCCAATTTAAGAAATATTCGCTATGTGTTAAAACATTTCCGGCCTCATGGTCTAGGCCATGCCCTTCCATTACATCAAGACCAACGTCTGGTGGAAATAGTGGCCAGCCAGCAAATTAGGATTGAGTCTAACCCCCGATCAAATTTGCACTGTGGATTTATTAAGGACGTTACAGAGTTAGGCCTGAACACCTTGATTGAAGCTGGAGTTAAAGTAACCATCAATCCTGATGACCCCTTCATGTGGCCGCAGGGCCATTTAGCCGATAATTTAGCTTTGGTGGCCAATGCTTACAGCCTAGAAACGGTAAAGCAGACCATTGTAAATTCCATTGAAACTGCTTGGGGGTTGAGCCAGGATGAAAAAATAAAGTTATTGCAGCAAACTGCGTTAGCTTGGGTCAATGAAAAAAGATAAAATTATTGTAGATGGAAAGGAATATCAAGTGCATATTTATCAGGAACCGAGAACTAACGTCAGCGTTTCTATAGGTAAAACGGGAGTTCAGGTCAGACTTCCCCTGGGAATAAACAGAGAAGAGATGTTCAAGGAAATCTTCCACCTTAAAAACCTGACAATTCAGAAGATTAAAGAAAAACTTCCCAAATTTAATTTTAAATATTCAAAAATATACCGCGATCAAGACGTTCTAGAAATTGGAAATAAACAATATTTGATCAGGCTGTATTTCAATGAAAAACAAAGCAGTTCAGCAAAAGCTGTCGGCAATACATTTCACATCAATGTATCAAGCATTCTTCCAGAACATATAAGACAAAAGCATATTTGTGTGCTGTTAAGCCGATTAATTGCAAAAAAGAAGAGGCAGTTTATTGAAGAAAAAATGATAAAAATGCGTGAAACCGCCTCACCTCGCCATAAATGACGAGGTTTCAAAAGAGGCGGTTTCTCAACTACGCACTTTTAGCATGCAAAAATTTCGCCCTGAAGGGCGGGGTTTTACACCCAGCGAAATTTTTTGCATAAAACAGCTTAATGAGAAATATTTTAAATTTTATGTTGGCAAAATTTTTCTAAAATACAATGCTTCCAATTGGGGAAGTTGTTCCAATTCCGGCAATATCAACATTTCAACTAGAATTATCTTTGCTCCTGGTGAAATTATTGATTATGTCTGCATTCATGAACTGGCGCATCTGCAAGAGAAGAATCATTCGCCAAAATTCTGGAAATTAGTGGAACAGGCCCTGCCAGATTATAAAGAAAAACAAAAATGGTTAAAAGAAAATTCAGATAAATGCTGGTTTTAAAATAGGTGAATGTCTTATTGGCGGTGATAATTATGGCACAATTATCCGTAAACTGTTACTTTATCGGAAATAACTTTTCCTCTCAAGGCCAACATTTCAGCCTTAACCACTTTTACTTTAACTATTTCTCCCAGCTTAAAATTTCCCTCAACAATGACCGGCTTGTAAGCATCATTCCTTCCCACCCATTGGCCTGGCTCTTTCCCCTGCTCATCAATGATGATCTCCCCTTCCCAGTTAAACC
This sequence comes from Candidatus Nanoarchaeia archaeon, assembly GCA_035289345.1. Classification (GTDB taxonomy): domain Archaea; phylum Nanobdellota; class Nanobdellia; order Woesearchaeales; family GW2011-AR9; genus JAGVYX01. The sequence continues at coordinate 3,341 of DATDXK010000045.1, read as the reverse complement.
ATTTTTCGTTCTGCAAGGTTGATATATTATTAAAAATATCTGTCAAAACCTTAAACCTCCTTTTAACCACCTCTTCCGGCAATTCCGGCAATCTGGCTGCTGGGGTTTTAGGCCGCGGCCGAAATAGAGAAATGTTAATGGAGTCAAAAGAATTTCTTCGGACTGTCTCCAAAGTATCCCAGAATTCCTGGTCTCGCTCGGTAGGATAACCGACAGTGATATCCGTCATGACATTCAAGGAAGGAATGGCCTGCTTAAATTTATCCAATGCTTCATTAAACTCTTTAACGGTGTATCTCTTTTTCATCTGCTTCAGAACGGCATCGCTTCCGGTCTGCAGCGGCAAATGCAGGAACTTGAATAGTTTAGGGTGCTGATATATTTTAACTAACTGATCTTTTATTTTAATTAGCTGTTCTAGATTTCCTGGACCGATTTTAATTTTAAATTCTCCAGGCAATACTGCCAACTGTCCTAGTAAAGCTGGTAAATCAGTTCCCAGATCTGAACCGTAACCAAATGCATCCTGCGAATGGAGCCAAATTTCCTTCACACCTTCTCGCAAGGCTTTTTGCGCCGCAGAAATAATTTCAGTCGGCTGGTAAGATTTAAACTGGCTAAGGCTAGGCCTGGTTTTACAGAATGTACAATCACCAGAATAACCTCGACTAATCGGCAAAATTTCGACCATTGGATTCTGCCTAATTTTAGGTGAATTTAACGGTGGCAGTTCATCATGATTTAACGACTGCACTGGATTATTATTCAAGGCTTCTTCCACTACTTCCACTACATGGTGAATTTGGTTAGTGCCAATTACTGAATATAATTTTAATTTTTTTGGATCATAAGACGGGAGGCAGCCACTTAAAATCACAATCTTGTTTTGCTGCTGTTGCTGAAACATTTCCAGCTGTTTAACCAAATCAATTCCTAAATCAATAGCTGGATTAATTATCACCACATAAGCGTCTTCTAAATTGTCAACTAAAGTAAATCCAGCTTGTTGTAATAAACCGGCCATTTGCTCTGAATCGGCCTGGCTGGCGGAACAGCCGGAAGTCTGAATGTAAAAAGTGGTGGGCATAACGGCTTTAGATAGCCCTGGGCTTAAAAAATTTGTGTTAATTATTCCCAGCTAATCTACCCTAAATCATTTATGCACTCAATTATGTATCCACTTTTTTGGAATTCAAGGCTTTTTTCAACTATCCTTTCTAATTGTTCTTTTCCAATGTCACCCAGTACTCTAAGGGTCTTGCTTTTGTTTAAGCTAGAACTGCGTGGAATTGACACCTTAACCCCTTCCGATCCGCAGCTTCTTCCATACGACCTTATTTTTTTAGCCAATTGGTATACCATTCCTGGATCTACTTCTGTTGACCTATTGATAGTGATGGCATAGGCGCGGCTTTTCCTTAATTGCCCTTCCAGATGTTCTAACGACAGAAGAACTTTTGCGGCAATAAATTCATGGAATATTTCTTCATTTCTGCTTGTTTTTTCCAGGGAACTCTTATACCGGTATCGGTCAGATAAAGCGTCCCTTAAAAGTTTGGTGTATACTTCTCTTTCAGCTGAAGGGATAATAGCCGGAGGGTATCCCTCCTCTTGAAGGCAGTGATTTTGCAATGCTCTCGCTGCCCTTCCATTTCCATCTATATAGGGATGCACACCGGCCATTACTAAATGAGCTTCTATTGCCCGTATAAGAGGGTGTGGTTGCTGATCTGTATTTAGAAAATTGACCAGTTCTTTCATTTTGTACACTATCGCTTCTGGCGCTGAAGGTGGAACTGTTCCTATCGTGACTTCTTCTCTCCTAAAGTTAGGATAAGGCTGCCCTTGCGGCTCGATAATATGCCCCAGCACAGCTAAAGTAGAAAGTGAAACACCTTCTTTTGCAAGGTGCTCATGAGCTCGAAGAATGGTTTCGACATTTTTTCTTTTTTCTGGTTTGGTCTGATATCGCGGCACTTTACTGGCAGTGATTTCTAAGGCCCGGGAGTGGTGTGCAGCATCTTCTTGAATAGTCATTAACGTTTCTATATAAACACCGGTTGAATATTCTGGATGCTTATTTATTCTTAACAAAAAATTATCGATATGTTCTCTGGTTTTTCCGTTCATTTTACTACTGTTAAATGGTGCTTATTTATATATCTTTGGTTTTTAATGAACTGGAGTTAGGTTAGTGTAAAACACAGTTAGGGCAATAGTCCTATTCTAAGCTATATCTCATAAATTGAGTTGCACTACTGATCTGTCTTTTCTCTTCCTTTTAGCTACTTATCATTACCCGTAATATGAAACTTAGCTTAAATCTACTTCAGCCCTGAAAACTCACAAGCCCAGCCTCTTGATAATTAGATTCCGGTCAAACTCTTCCAGATCCCGATACTTCTGCCCCACGCCCAGAAACAGTATCGGCTTGCCGATAGTGTAAGAAACAGACAAGGACGCTCCGCCTTTCTCATCCACATCAGCCTTGGTTAAAATAGCCCCGTCCATCTGCACCAAATCATTAAATGTCCGAGCCTGCTCAACGCAATCATTTCCGGTAATGCTCTCGCCAACAAACAGCTTCAAGTCCGGCTTGACTACCCTTATAATTTTTTCCAATTCTGCCATTAAATTGATATTTGAATGCAGCCGGCCGGCCGTATCAATCAACACCACGTCAATCTTGTTTTTTTCAGCATATTTTACCGCATCGAAAGCTACCGCCGCGGCATCAGAGCCATAATCGTGCTTGATCAAGGGAACTTTTAGCTTATGGGCATGCTCCTGCAGCTGCTGGATGGCCGCCGCCCGAAAAGTGTCTCCAGCAGCCAGGACCACCGACAATTTTTTCTCTTGGAAATAATGAGCCAATTTAGCAATAGTAGTGGTCTTGCCAGCACCATTCACGCCAAAGAAGACAATAGTGTACGGCAATATTTTGGCCTTGGCCTTCTGGGCCAAATCAAAGGAGTCCTGGCCTAAGATTTCATTTAAAGTTGATTTTAAGGTCTCTTCAATCTTTCCTTGGACGTCCCGTGGCAGCGGTCTGTCTACTAACTCCAATTTTAAATCGCCTTTAATTTTCTCCACGACTTCCACGGAAACATTATTTTCCAGCAGCACCAGCTCCAGGTCCCAAAATAGCTCTTCAAATTTTTCAGCAGAAATTTTTTTAGTGGTGAGGGACTGCTTTACTTTAGAAAAAAAACTCTGCTCTTCTTCAGGCTCTTTTGGCTCAGATATTTTAGAAAGCCCGGCCGTCTTTTGCTCAACTGCAGCTTCTGTCACTTTAGCTTCTGATGCTTCTTTTTCCGGCTCAATAATTTCTTCCTTGACAA
>DATDXK010000044.1:0-6546 GCA_035289345.1 Candidatus Nanoarchaeia archaeon | reverse complement strand
GAAATTACATAGATAACAGCAAAGGAAATCAATGGCATACGTCGCGAGAAATGCAACAGACGTTGTTTTAATGATGTAATGCGGGCGGTAGAAACCCCAAGCTTTAGCGCCCGGGGTAGCCCGCATTACTTTTTATCTCATGACTCAACCCATCTTATAAGTTATCTCTCTTCTTCCTCCCGCATAAGATTGGAAATAGATGTCTTTGATAAACATAGTAATTCCCGAAGAAGTATAGTTGCTGTTGTCAGTCAGCCATTCACTTTTCTTTCCATCGATGATGATCTGGACCTGGCCGACATCAATGTTGTAGATGCTGAGGTTATGGTCTATTCCGCTGGCAGTATAAGTTGCCGGCTCTCCCATCTTTAAGGTCTGGTAAGTTTCTATTACCATAGTCGGGGTCGTGGCAGCCTGCGCAGTTTCAGTATTATTTGCCGAACTAGCAGAGGTAGAATTTTTACACTTGCCGTCCTGGCAGCCAAATTCGCATTTGGTCTTCTGCAGCCAGGCGCAGCTTTCTGATTGATACGCCCGGTAATATTCTCTTTTGCACTTGAATCCAGCCGTGCAGACCTCGCTCTTCCTGCAGGTGTCATTAAAGCAGCCTAAAGGGCATTCTTTCCTGTCGACGAAAGTGCAATTATCTAATCGGTACGCTTTGATTTTCTTGTCGATACATTTCCAGCCAGCGCTGCACTCGCCTGCTGCCTCTTCTGTTGTAATTCGGCCGCTTTCTGAACTTTCTGTTGTCTTCTGGTCAGCGCTAGCCTCATCTTCCACTGCTCCAGCTTCAGAAGCATTTAATTCCGGTCCTGTTGTTGTTTCACAGCCGACCACGAGAAATATTCCTACAGCCATAATCGCCGCTGCCACTAATAACCGATAATTTAACATCTTTTATTTACCTTCTTTTTTTAAATATCTAAAATAAAATTAATGACATACAAATCTTTTTCTTTTTTGATGCTCATCTCCTGATAAGTTATGGCCTTGACGTGAGTGATGATAGAATAATTCTCTGGATGAGTATCTCCTGCCACTACTGCTGTTAATTGATGGTCTTTAATGCTTAATTTTTTCACTGAATTCAGCAAGAAGCCTTCTGAATCTAATAGAATCAAGAACTGTTCTAAGAAATCATACAACAGCGATTCTTTGTTTTCCGATTTAACCTTAATCGTTTTTACTGTCTTCGGCTTTATCTTCTGATGGTCCGTTATGGTATCGGTAGTGGCTAAGGCGCAGTTGATGAACGCTTCCTCTAAGGTCTTGCCATAAGCTCTGATTCTGGTATCAGCTGTATGCGGCAGGAATTCGTATGGTTTAGATAATATTTTTTTCATTTGGTAGTCATCAGTCGCCTTGCCTTTCATCTCTTAGTGTACAGCCCCATCAATCTTGCCTGTGCCAAGATATGCCCCGGCATTGCTTTTTCCACATTTTCTTTTTTCGAATTTTCATTTAGAACTAAGGTGGTGTCCAAAGCATATAACTTAAACATATATCGGTGAGTCCCTGAAGGAGGACAGGGGCCGCTATATTCCTGCTGATTAAAATCATTTAGGCCTTGCCTAGCCCCTGGTGGAACACTATTTTCGGTTATGGTTTTAGTTTCTGCCGGAATGTTCCAAACCACCCAGTGCACCCAAGTTCCTCTTGGAGCATCAGGATCATCCACAATCAAAGCCAGTGTTTTTGTTCTCTCCGGTACGCCCTTAATGCTTAATGCTGGATTTATATTCTCGCCTTTACAGGTATATTTGTCCGGTATTTCTGTGTTTTCCAGAAAAGCAGGGCTGCTCAGTTTTAGATTTCCCATAGTCTGTGCTTCTTTTTTGTTACTTAGCTGAAAGTAGCTTAATATTCCACCAACTAAGATAAACACCAGTATGGCGATTATCGCTGTTTTTTTCATCTCCAGGTCTCATCTCCCCTTGATGATAAAGTTACTCTTTAAATATTTTGTTGCCATCGGTGAATTTAAATAGTTAATAATATTTATTCCAAAAAAAAGGTGATCGAAATGAAACCACAACTAATTTTTGGGATTTTAATTATAGTTATTTTAATTAGCGGCTGTTCTGTGCCCAAGCTTACTTCTACAGAACAGTCTCCAACTGTTGTGGCAGAAAAGCCGTCTTTGACAGAACAGCCGGACACTGCTGCCGTTGCCGATAATGTTGCTGATAACGCTGATACTGTTGTCGATAATAATGTTGAAATAAGCGGGTTCTCATTTAATCCTAACCTTTTAACTATTCCTCAAGGAGCAAGTGTCGTCTGGATAAATCTGGACTCTGCGCCGCATACGGTCGTTTCTGAGGCCGGAGCTGAAATCCAATCCGATCGCCTTTCCCAGGGAAATACTTATGCCCACACTTTTAACTTACCCGGAATCTATGACTATTATTGCAGCATCCATCCTTCCATGAAAGGGAAGATAATTGTGGAGTAACATGTTTATCCTGGCACTTACTCTAAATTTAGCGAGGTGATTTAGATGGTAAAAAATTTTTTTAAATGCAGAGTTTGCGGCGATGTGCATTACGGAGCTAGTGGACCGGCGGTTTGTCCAACCTGTCAAACTAAAAACGCCTATGACCCTATCAGCAAAGAAATTGCCAAAAAAATGATGGGTTGCTAGTTCCATGGCCAAATTGAACGATCAGAAATTGATTAAAGAGTTGAAGATAGACCAGAAAACACTGCACCGGTTCAGGCAGATTCGAGCTGAAACGATTAAAGAAGCGAAACGGCTGTCTGTTCCTCATAAAAAAATAAATGTGTTAGGCATCTCTGGTTCAGCTAGATCAAAAGACGATATGGCTCAGGAAGATTCTAATTCTGAACGGCTGCTTATTGCCGGCCTGGAACACTGTAAAAAAATCGGCGCTGATGTTGAGCTGGTCAAGCTTCGCGAGTACAAGATCGAATACTGCAAAGCCTGCTACTCAACGGCCAATACCCAATGCCATTTCTACTGCTCTTGTTATCCGAAAGGAACTCCTACTGGAGATGACATGAGCAACTTTTTGTATGATAAGATTTTGGGTGCGGACGCAATCATTTTTGCCACTCCGGTCAATAATTTCAAAATGTCTTCTTTGATGACTTTATTCATCGATAGGTGCATCAGCCTGGACGGCAGCTTAAAGCCGGCCAACCCTGATTTCACCAAAGACCGAGAGCTGAACATTAAGCATACCAAATTTGTAGAGATGAATGCCGACCGGAATATCCCTGGCAGCGGTTTTTTAAGGCGGTTTACCGGAAAAGTGGCTGGAATAATTGTCACCGGCCATGAGGAAGGCGCAGCTTTAGTTATCTCCTCATTATTTATGGCTTTAAATCATTTTGGAATGATTTTTCCGCCCATGAGCAGTGTCTACGCTATGACTACCATCAAGAATCCTACTTATGCAGACAAAGACATTTTAAAAGACGGGATTTATCTTGAAGAAGTGGAAGACCTGGCTGAAAATATTATGAGCATGACTGGTCTGGCCAGTAAATTTGGCAAACAAAATTGGAGATATGACTACTCCTCGAATTAACTACTCCTTAAATTAAAGCATTAGATCTCAATAAAAATGTTAGAAAGCATCTCTTATTATCTTATTTTTGGAAAACCTCTGATTATGTATCTAGGGATGCTCACCTTATCCTCCTTCTTGTTCACTGCTTCAATTTCTATTATGAACAAAAGAGGCTTTCATAAAATACCTTTCCGTTGGCATCCCCGAATGGCCATTATTTCGATTACCTTAGCCTTGATCCATGGTTTCTTGGCCATAATGCATTATGTTTAGGCAGCGTCTATCCTTTAACCACGCCCATCGGTTTTAGACGCACAACTTTCCTGCCAATGCCGGCCTGATGCGATACTTCGGCAACTTCATCAATATCTTTATACACTCCAGGGGCTTCTTCTGCTACTCCCTGCCAGGAAGCCGATTTAATGAAAATATCCATCGATTCTAAATCTTTCTTGACCTGTTCGCCGCGAAATCGTCTTAAGGCTTCATGCCGGGACATTACTCTTCCAGCCCCGTGGGCAGTGCTGCCAAAAGAAACCTCCATCCCTTCCTTGGTGCCAACTAAGATGTAAGAGGCCGTGCCCATGCTTCCCGGCAGGATTATCGGCTGGCCGGTTTTCTGGTATTTTTTAGATAATTCCGGATGCCCTGGCGGAAAAGCCCTGGTGGCTCCTTTTCTGTGCAGGTATACTTTTTTCTTTTTTCCGTCAATAACATGCTCTTCAACCTTGCAGATGTTGTGGGCGACATCATAGACTGTTTTCAATTCCACGTTTGGGAAAACCTGCTGGAATGCCATCCTGGCCTGATGCCCGATTATATGCCTGTTGCACCAGGCAAAGTTGGCTGCTGCCGACATGGCTTTTAGATATTCTTCGCATAGTTTGGAGCCGGCTGGAGCATAGATTAATTCTTTATCCGGCAGCTTGGCGACAATTTCTGGAAAGGCGCGTTCCATCTCTCGCAGATAATCAGAACAGACTTGATGACCTAATCCACGAGAGCCGCAATGGATCATCAGCACGACCTTGCCTTTTTCGTCCAGGCCAAACGCCTCCGCTGTCTTTTGGTCGTAGATCTCATCTACATACTGTATCTCCAGGAAGTGGTTGCCGCTTCCTAAAGTAGCCAGCTGCTTTCTTCCTCGATTTTTAGCATTCTCGGACACGGCTCTTGAATCAGCAGTATCCAGGCAGCCGTTTGATTCGCAGTTGTCTAGATCATCCTGGTTGCCGTAGCCATTCTCTACCGCCCATTTTGCTCCCCGGTTCAGCACTCCGTCAAGAATTTCTTTTGTTACCGTGATGTTCGAGCTGCCCAGCCCGGCAGGAACGTGTTTGAATAAGCCGTCCAGCAGCTGTTTGACTTTTGGAGCGATCTGCTCCTTATTAAGATTAGTAGTCAGCAGGCGAACGCCGCAATTGATGTCGTAGCCTATTCCACCTGGAGAAATTCCTCCCTCTTTAACATCCAAAGCGGCTACCCCGCCAATCGGAAAACCGTAACCTTCATGCCCGTCCGGCATCACACAGCCATATTTTTGTATGCCGGGCAGAAAAGCCATATTCTGAGCCTGTAATAGGGTTCGGTCATCTTTCATCTTTTCTAATAATTTTTCAGAAACAAACACTCTTATCGGAACTTTCATCTCGCCGGTTTTAGGGATTTCCCAGACCTGGTCGTTAATTTTGTTCAGTTTAACTTTTTGTTCATTAGCTTTCTGTTCAGGATCATTCATTTTTAGCCTCGTTCATCTTCTTGACCATCTCTTCGATCTTCTCATCGCTGATGCCATGCATCTTTGCTCCTTGTTCAATTGATTCCATCGAAGCACCGCCGCAGCCAATGCAGTATAATCCGTAGCTGAACATGATTTCCGCTGCCTTGGGATTTTTCTCGATCGCTTCACCGATCAATGTGTCTTTGTTAATTTTAGCCATTTTAGTCATTTTTTCCATTTTAAGGGCATTAAATTCACAAGTATTTTAAAAATTTCGCTGAAAAATGAACAATCATGCTTACCAAACAGGAAATAGGAAGGCAAATAATCCATCTTCTAGTAGGAATTGTAACTGTTGTTTTAATCTATTTTGAGATACTTAGTTCTTTATCTATCCTAGCTTTGATCATAATCGGCCTGTTAGCCAGCTTTATCTGCAAACGCTCCTGGCTGCCCGGGTTCAGCTACTTTTTAAGGTATTTTGAGCGGGGAAATGTCAAGACTCAATTTCCCGGCAAAGGCCTGATCTTCTTTTTCATCGGCGTTCTATTGGTGGTAGAGCTGTTTGAGCAGGACCTTGCTTTAGCAGCAATCATGATTCTAGCCTTAGGAGATTCTGTCAGCCATGTTATCGGCGAAAAATACGGCCGCATCAAGAACATTTTCAATTGGAGGGGCCATAAGCTGCTGGAAGGCACTTTAGCTGGGACTTTTGCCGGCTGCTTGGGAGCGATAATTTTTGTCCCTTGGGAGATGGCTTTTATCGCCAGCTTTGCCGCCATGGTCGCGGAAGTCATTAAGATTGATTTTAATGATAATACCCTTGACGATAATTTGGTCGTTCCATTAATTGCCGGGACGGTGATGTTTCTTCTCAGGGCTTATGTTTGACTTCATAATAACCAAATATCTTTATTGAGCCATTCCTCAATCAAAGGATAACATTCTCTGGTGATCAATCCTCCATGGCCGACATTCTCCAGACAGACATTATGAACCAGCCCCTCGACCGAACTCCTAGCCCTAGGGCTGTTCTCAGGCTGGCCAATTTCCAGCTGGCCGTTTAGTTTGGCGCTGCCTGGCGGAATAACTATCTCATCATATCTTGAATAGATCGAGATGACCGGAACTTCCGGTGGTTCCATCCTCATTAATTCTTGCAAGTAACTGCTTCCCGGAAGCATCTGCCTGGCGCTGGGCACCGGGAAATTGAGCCAGGCAGCCAGCGTACCGCTAAAAGGCGTGCCTAAAGTGATGACCCGCTCTAAATATCCAGGATATTTGCAG
>DATDXK010000043.1:0-7658 GCA_035289345.1 Candidatus Nanoarchaeia archaeon | reverse complement strand
ATGCAAAAAATTTCGCTGGGTGTAAAACCCCACCCTTTAGGGCGAAATTTTTGCATGCTAAAAATGCGTAGTTGAGAAACCGCCTCTTTTGAAACCTCGTCATTTATGGCGAGGTGAGGCGGTTTCACGCATTTTTATCATTCTAATGCGATCATTTTTCTAATTCTTTTATTTTCTCAATTCTTCGCCGATGCCGCTCTTCTTTAGAGAAAGGAGTGGTCAGGAAGGCCCAAACCAGCCGTTTAGATTTAAGCGGATTGAAATACCACCCTGAAAGACAAATTATGTTAGCCATGTTATGCTGGCGCGACAGCTGGGCTTCCTTGACGGAAAACGGAACTACTGCCCTGGCTCCCTTGATTTTATTAGCGGCAATGCACATGCCCTGCGCCGAGCCACAGAGCAAAATGCCTAAACTTTTATCACGAACAACTTTGCGCGCAGCCTTCTCCGCAAAATCAGGGTAGTCATCACCAGGATTGAAGGCCGCAGCGCCGACATCTTCCATTTCCAGGCCTTTCTTAAGCAGCCATTTTTTCAGCTTCTCTTTCAGCTTAAATCCAGCATGGTCCGCGCCGATATAAATTTTATTTGTGGCCATCATAATAATCTCCTCCTCAAATCAGTTTTATCTGCTTTTGTTCAAATACTTTTACAAAATGGAGGTAATTCTCCATTATCGCCTTAATTGCCTGCCGCTTATTTATTTTATGATAGTGATAATCCAGCAGCGGCCGTTGGAACACTGTCCGGCCAACTGCAAACCCGATTACTTTTTTGACTTTAGCGCCAACCTTCAGCCAGCGGTCAGCTTTTTTCTTGTTTTCTCCCCTCCCGAGAATAATTATCCTGGAAGAAGGGCCAATCAGCCGCGCCAGCCGTTTTAAATCTGATTGACGATTCATCCCTTCCAGTTTCCAGATATTAGGGTTAACTCCAGCCGCTTGCAGTTCTTGGATGGCCTTAGCTGTCAGCGAGGGCCGATAGCTGGAATCATAATTTTTTTTCTTTGCCTGCCTGGCAGTTGCCGGAACAAGGACCTCTAACAAAAAACCGATTGATTGCCTTTCCAGGTAAGATGTTAATGCTGCTAACCGTCGAGCCTGGCGTTTATTAAGCGCTTTATCTCCTTCAGGGTTATAACGAATTAAAACTTTGGCGTAGGTTGGCTTAAATAACTGCAGCCGTTTTTTATAATCAGCCCGATCAAAGGTAAACTCTGATTGGCCGGATTTTTCTAAAGGATAGCAGATGATAAATCCCCTCTTTCGGGCATCCACCAGAATTTCCCGGCCATAAGCCTCATCCACCAGGATTCCCGCTTTTTGCGGCAATAATCCCTGAGCCAGCGCCAACTTAAAGGCAGAATAAATTAATTGTTTGTATCTCTTAATTTTAAAGGCATCATTTTTTTTCAAGGGTTCAGCTGCGCCAATTAGCTTAATGAAACTGCGGCGATGATCAAATGGCAGGAGATATAATTGCTGTTCCATGGCCTTAAAGTGCTTGAGCATTAATTTTAATTTTAAATTTGTTCATTAATTGGCGGGCTTCCCGTTCGGTCAATAATTTGTTTTTAGTGCCGATGTGCTGTATTACTGAAAGGGCGTTCACCTGCCCCAGACGCAAGGAATCTTCAAAAGTATACCGCTTAATCACTCCGGCTAAAAATCCGGAAGTGAAAGCATCGCCTGCGCCAGCCGTTTCTACTGTCTTTACCTTAGGCGGAATTAGGGAATAAATTATGCCATTATTAATGGCAGATAATTTCTTGGCTCCATCAGTGATGATTACTGTTGATGGACCCATTTCTTGCAATTTCATCAAAAGATGTTCCACTGGCTTATGGAAATTGCCAACGGACCTTGACCTATGAGAGTTGACTAAGGCCTGGGCCTCCTCTTTGTTTAGAATCAGGACAGTTGCAGCATCCAGAAACGGCTTTAGCCTACTTTTTCCCAGCGAGGCCAAATATAATGAGGGGTTGAACAATAACTTTATTTTCTTGGATTTAGCGTAGGCAACTATTTCCTTGCCGGTTTTTAGTGATTTGCCGGTCAGGCTGGCTAAGTAAATCCAGTTTGCTTTTAAATCCGATTTTTTAAGGTCAGAAAGAGCTAAATCTCCCGAAGCCCCCTTATGGACATAAATAATCCGGTCCTTATTTTTTGCAGAAGATAAGATGGTTGAAGAATCTGTAGGCTTCCTGCTTCGGGCGGTTTTTATTATCTTGAAATTATAACTTTTTAATTCCTTCAAAACCATCTCTGCCGCTAAATCATTCCCGATCTTGGTTAACAATTTGACTTTTAATCCCAATTTGGAGAAGCTAGCGGCAGAATTAGTGCCGCCGCCACCAGAATGAACCTCTTGATGAGCAACTAACACTTTATCACCTAATTTAATTTTTGATAAATCTGCTTCAACAACTAAAAAGTTGTCCAGAGTAGCTGACCCAATGCATAGGACGTCATAATTAAACATAAGCAGCCTCTTTTTTGATTAAGAAGAGATTCTAGTTTAAATTAGTTTTCATCCGCTTTCTTAGAGCCTATCTCGGTAGGCTGGCAGCATTGCCTGAATCTCATCGTGGCCTGGCTGGCTTTTGGTCCATATTGGGACAGGCTCTTAGAATGCTAGCTGCCAGTTTAGGCTATCTCAAATCGTAAAATTGATGGGCAGCATTAATTTTTATTTTAAGATCCGGCTTTAACTTTTCATAGCAAAGATAGGTTAAAGGTAAAAAAACAGTTACGAACTGGATTATTTGCTTGATAGTCTGACCTTCCCCTTTTTTCTGCTTAAGCTCCGCTTCCTGCTGTAAGCGCCATTTGAGATGCAAGCTAGATGATTCGGGAACCAGCTGGACCAAATAATCCAGATATTTCCACAGCGGCCGATATTTCTTGCTATAAGCCAATAACAGCTTAGTTGAAGTTCCGCGAGGGTCCAGCTGAGGCAGATTTATCTTAGATTTCTGGCAAATTCTTTTCAGCTCAGGCAGGGTAAAAGATGGCAGCCCCAGGCACCAGCCTTCAAACAAGACAAAATCAGGCCGTTCTATAACTGTAATTTCATTAGCAGTAATGTCTCCCTCTCCGTGATTAAGTGATTTGTCAAAGAGAGGTATTTTAAAAGGCTGGCCAGCGGCAATACTCTTCAAGGTTTTCCTTAACAAGCCAATGCGGTGAGTGCCGGGCATTCCGCGGGGTATCTGGTAAAATTGGTTGTCTGGATAGCGCCGGGCCAATTGTTTCCGCTCTTTATTGGATGAATAAAAATTATCGATAGAAAATAATTGCACCGTGAATTGTTTAGCTTTCAGTAATTCTGACAGCATTTTTGCCAAAGTGGTTTTTCCTGTGCCCTGCCCGCCTTGTATACCAATGATCACTGTCTTTTTTTCCTGATACTGGCGGACAATTCTGTCTAGCAGCGGATAAACTACCAGATTCATCTCTCGCTCTGAAATAACCGGCATAGGAAATAAAATAAGTTAAAGATTAAATAAGTTGCGATTGTGACAAAGTTCCAGAATATCAAACCAGTTAAAAACAACCATAACTATTTTAAAGCATGAACCAATTAGAAGATGAATGCCTACATCTAGTTTTTTGCTGGTAGACCTGAACGAAATCCAAGCTAAGAAATTAGCTGAAACAATTACCTCTGACACTTCCAGAAAGATTCTCAATTATCTGGCTGACCAAGAGCAGGATACAGAACTAAACATTTCTAAAATCTTAGCACTTCCCCTATCTGCGATTAATTCTCATCTGCAAGGATTAAGGGATATTATTGTAGATGGGATAGAATAGATAAGATCCAAGAAATAATCTATAAATTAGGCAAAAACTTCAACAATAATCAAAGTTAACGCTTAATTTTAAGATAAGATTTTGTTAAAAGATGAAGAAAAAGAAAATATAATTAATTAAAGAGATAGTTTAAAGAAATTAATTATCTTTTCTTTTTTTTAGCAGCTTTTTTCTTAGCCATCGGAGACCACCTCTTTATTTAATGGTTGTAGTAAGTGAACCTCATATATTAACTTTTTCTTTATGCAGCTTTCAAAATAATTTTTTGATTATTTATTAGAAAAATTTTGACAGTAATTTTTGCTTAGGCCAATTTAGCTCAATCTGCCTCGGCGGCGTTCTGCCGCCAGGACCTTTTTAATGGCATAAAGGTAAGCTGTCGTCCTGAAATCATAATTGCTCTTTTGATAATCCTGCCATAATTGGTTAAAAACATTAACTAACTTCTCTTTAAGCTGGCGTTTGATCTCTGATTCGGTCCAAGAGCTGCGGGCTAAATTCTGCTGCCATTCAAAACAGCTGACGGTAACTCCCCCAGAATTGGCCAGAATGTCGGGAATTACTAAGATATTTTTGGCTTGCAAAATTTCGTTGGCCTCTGGAGTAGTCGGCCCGTTGGCCAGCTCCAGAACTATTTTTGCTTTTACCTGGGCAGCATTTTTCTCAGTGATGGCTTCTGACAGCGCGGAAGGAACCAGAATGTCTGCGTCCAGCTGCAGCAATTGCTCATTGCTGATCTTAGCCGCGTCAGAAACTTTGCAGACAGTTCCTGTTTTTTCCTTGACATAAATAACTTTCTCAATATCCAGCCCCTGGGCAGAATAAATGGCTCCCTGAGAATCAGAAACAGCCACCACGCAGTAGCCAGCCTTAGACAACAAGCGGGCCATGTTGCTGCCCGCATTGCCAAACCCTTGAATGGCTACAGTTTTGTTTTTTAAGCCGATTTTTTTAACTGCTTCTTCCAAAATATAAAAGCCGCCGAGAGCCGTAGCTATATCACGGACTTTTGAGCCGCCGTATTCTAAAGGCTTGCCGGTAATCATGCCCGGGTCTTTTTTCCCGGTAATGGCTTCATATTCATCTAGCATCCAAGCCATAATTTGCGGAGTCGTATAAACATCAGGAGCAGGAATATCTTTCCCCGAGCCAAGATGCAGATAAAATGCCCGGATGTAAGCGCGGCTCAGCTCTTCCAGCTCTGCTAGTGATAATTGTTTAGGGTCAACTGTTATGCCACCCTTGGCTCCTCCCAGCGGCAGGTCCGCTACTGCTGTCTTTAAAGTCATCCAGAAGGCTAGGTTAGTGACTTCTTGTTTATTTACCTCGGGATGAAACCTGATGCCGCCCTTGTAAGGGCCGCGAGCATTATTGAACTGCACCCGGTAAGCAGAATAACTCTTGCCAGAAACGTTTAATTGAGCTTTCCAGACCTTCTGAGGGGTAGACAAGAGTTTTAATTCTGGTTTAGTTAAGTTAGCTAGTGGTGCAATCTTATTCAGAAATTCTTGGAAAGACATTAGCTAATGATAAAGAACTAACTAATATAAAGATTATGAATATTTGGGTGGATAATTTTTTCTGGTTAGAAAAAGCTTTAAAGTAAAAGATTTTCAGCTGTAACTATGAAAGGAATATTTGTTCATACAACATTAGATGGAAAGAAAGGGTTAAGGGCAATAGTTGAATCGGGGATAATCGGCAACCATTCTAATTCATTAAGTTTACAGCTCCCCTCGTTTAAGGATCAGCCCCTTGTTTTCTGTAGCTATGTTTGTAATGGGTATAAGGGGATTTACGGAAATAGGGAAGGAGTTGTCTTTGAAACTGATTCACCAATAGTTTATGCTTGCCCAGTAGACTCATTTGAGCTGATGAGAGCTAGAAACTGGCTTCCTGGACATAAACAGTTTATCTTTTCATCAATAGAAAAGATGCTTAAACAATATCCAACAGCATTAGATTTCAAAAAAGATTTTCAGGAATACTTTCAAAGGCTTAAGCCTAAAAACGTTTATCCAGGATTTGCTGCAGATTTTGCAAAGCAGCATTATGACGCGGATTATTGTCTTTATCCTGATTATCTTAATCGGATGCCTGGATGCAATGAAGTAACCTTTCCAAAACCACTTAAGATCAGGGATAGTGTAATTTTCAATTCGGAAGAAGAATTAGGCCGTTTTTTCTAAAGAAGCTGATTCCAAAAAGCTTATTCCGAAGGCTGATAGCTTATCTTAATCTCATCCCCTTCATTTGGAATATAAATCTCTGGGCTGGCAATTTCTTTCCCATTAACCAAGATTGTCAAGGAATTGGCTTCATCCTGGCAGTAAGAAGCCGGGCCTATTTTCAAGCAACTGCCAGCGAGAACCATTCCGGCTTTGCTTAGCACCACGTTTAAGGATAACCGCGGCGAATAAATCTTTACCTGGTCATCTTCTGAAAACTTAACAAAAAAATCTTGGAAATGAGCTCGTTCAATAAGGCTGATTTTTCCTGCAGTTAAATTATTGGCGGCATTAATTGCATTTATTATTATCTCCAGCTGGAAAGTTATCGGCTGTTCTGAGGCATATTCAAAATAGGACTCGCCGCATTCGTTCTGCTGACACAGGTTTTGCAGGCATAATACTCTCCAGGGCTGATTGTCACAAGTTAAGTAGCAATCAGCATCACTTTTACACAGCCGCGGCTCTACTTTACTTTGCGCAGCGCCAGGATTGGGGTTGTTAATGAATCCAGGAATGGTAAATCCTAAGACAATTAACACTAAAAAAACGATCATAATAATCTTACTAAACAGTTTTTCAGTTTTAACCATTTCTTAGAAAAGATAAAAACCAAAGTTAAAAAAGGTTGTGGTTAAGGCTTTACTCCACTATTAGCATCCCAGACATTCCCCGCCATTCTTCACAGCTGCTGCAGGTAAATGGGAAAGAGCCTTTTCTAGCCGGCTTTAATTCAATTGCCGTTGGCCCGGAAATTTCCTTTTCAATACCTAATTCGGGAATGGAAAAAGTAAATTCCAGATTTTCCGGTTCAATATTCAAAGTAACCATCTGGCCTTCCTTAACCACTATTTGGTGTGGCGAGAATAGCCATTTTTTGGCAGTAAGGGTAACACTGACTGCACTGTCTGCAGCTGCAGGTTCTGGCAGAATGTTTTTAGGATTGCTGTTATCGGCATCATCGTTATTAACCGTTGAGCCTGGGTCAATTGGATCACCGCTTTCATCATTTTTAACATCATCAGCATTAGGTGCGCCAGCATCATCTTGGCCATCCTTGTTGGCAGCTAGATCGTCCAATTCAGACTTATCATCTGTTACTGGCTTTACCGACACAAAGAAAGAAATGTCAATGCCTTGCGGAAAGAAATATCTTCCATCTTTAGTTACATAAGAAACTACATTTTCGCCGCCGATATTTAATAAAATCTGGTATAATGGCCCAGCTACACCTGAACCTTCAGAGGTGGCCAGGAAGGGCGGCTCTAATAATTGCTCATTGACATACTGCAAAACCCGCCATTCAGCCTCTTCTTTAGTGATCTCTTTCCCGGTTAATTCGGTCTTGCCGGCCGCATCTCCAGTAAAATGAAAGCCTTGAGTAAATACGGAAAAAATTAACAAGATGAGGGCTATTCCAGTGATGGTCTTCCAAGTTGAAACGTCTGCCAAAGGGCCGTTCCCAGACTTTTTGGAGGCTCGTTCCGGCTTAAAAGGGTCAATGGGCGTTCTGGCCTCAGCTGCATGTTCAGCCTTAGCAGAAGAAAAAGAAGCAGAAGACTCTGGCAGAATTTCAATTTTGGGCTTAAGGCTATCATCAGCCTTGCTGGTT
>DATDXK010000042.1:0-3845 GCA_035289345.1 Candidatus Nanoarchaeia archaeon | reverse complement strand
TAATTTTCCACAGATCTTTTCGATTGTTCCTATCGGAATGATCGAAACTCCAATGGCTTGAGTGATTGCTCCCGCCTCTCCAGCCGTAACCGCAGTCTTCCTAATCTTATCTAATAAGGATGTTTTTCCATGGTCAACATGCCCGACTACTGCCAATAAAACTTTCCTAATCACCATTTTAAATCTATTCTTGGTTATTTTTATAAATTTATCTTACCATTTTTCTTATTATTCTACTAATAATTATACCAATAATTATTAAAAACGACTCCTTGCCTTAACAATCAACTAGGCAAAATTACCCCCATCAATCTAAATAACCAAAATCCTGCCTCTATTCACAAATCAAGGAACATAAAAAGAAATATTTATATAGTTCTTGTGTTTTGCAGTATACAAAAAGGTATATAGGGATATTTTTCAATGAGAATTGATCGTAATGAAGAACGGGAACGTGCCATTGAAGCGTTTAGGCAAGTTTATGCTGTTTCTTCTCAAGTAATTTCTCTTTATGATCACTTTGATGAAATTCGACAACAAGGTTTAGATACGGCTGCAAAGAGAGGTTTGGATTATCTCATTCATGGGTTATGCGCTGTGCTTGGTTATAATCCTGAATCTCATCTTAATGATTTTTGGCGTAGGTCTGGTGAAGATATTTTTAGTGGAAGAAGAGAAGTTCATTTAGGAGATAGTAACGCTTTGGATAATTTAATTCGAGCTATGGAAGAAGATGGCGCTACTTTGATTGATAGTGGCGGTTATATGGCGCATAGTGGAAGACGTATTGGTGTATATATTGATAAGATTTTTGATGATAATCGTGAAGCTGAAAGAATTTACGACAATCTGCGTGATACGTTCGATGCCGGAACCAGGCATATGGCTGCAATTGCTGCTTCAGTAGCTTATCCTGAATTAACCATGGTGATCGTTAAAAGTGATTATCCGCAAATTCGAGTGATTAAAGATGGTTATATTGTCCACTCAACTATTGCCAGCGAAGTTAATCATCCTCAGGTTGTCAACAATCCTCAATGTAATACCAGTTCAAAAGACGATCATCATTCGGACTCTTTGGCTGCGTAAACAGCTTGCTAATTCTAAAAATTATTTTTTTTTATCAGCCCATCAATTAATTTTGGATAGTTGCTCCACCAAAAGATTTATAAATAAGTGCTACTTTGAAGTAATAAATCACTACGGAGGGTTATTAAAATGTATAACGTTATCAAAGGTATTAAAGAAAGTGTTCAATCATTAGGATTGACTGGCGCGGCAGTTGGTTTATTAGGCGTTGTTGGTTGCAGTCTTGATGAAAGTAAGTCACCAAGTCAACCAGAAGCCTGTGTTCCTAGAGATTCTTATAATTTAAGTGTTGTTATTGCTGATTATGGCACTGGACGACCTGTTAATGAAGCTATTGTCAGGGCTCGTTGGGGAGAACAGCGTGAAGGAATTGTCTGTTCTAACAAAACCGATTCTGGCGAGGCTGGAACCTATTCATGCCCCGGAGTGCCTTCTGATGTTAGTTTAGAGATTACTGTTGATGGGCAGACTGAAACTTATTATGATCCGGTTGAAGCCTGCGGTTTAGGAGACCAGACCAAAACATATCTTTTCGGCGCGTCTAATGGCCAGGGCGGCGAAGATGCCGGTTCTGATACCCGAGATACTAGTTATGATCATGGTCATGTTGATGCTGTTTCCGATGCTCGGGATGCAGGTCACGATGCTGTCACTGAACCAGTTGAAGAAGTTGGTCATGTTGATGTTGGTTACGATGCTCGAGATGCTGCTCTTGAAGTTTCTGACCTTGCTGCTGATCCTCGCGCAGATGCTGCTGATTTAAGCGATCTAGCTGATGTACCGGCTGATACTGGCACAGATGCTGCTGATTCAAGCGATCCAGTCTTGGAAACTGACGTTTCTGACGCCTATGATGCTCTTGCTGATACTGGCGCAGACGCTGATTTAAGCGATCCAGTCTTGGAAACTGACGTTTCTGACGCCTATGATGCTCTTGCTGATACTGGCGCAGATGCTGCTGATTTAAGCGATCCAGTCTTGGATTCTGACGCTTCTGATGCTTACGACGCTATCGAAACTGATGTAGCTGCTGATACTGGCGCAGATGCTGGTAGTCCTGCTGGACCATGTCCTGATTTAAGCGTAGTTCCAGTTTGTTTAGGAGCTGGTTATATTGTACTTGTTCCTACGGCTTGGGTAGCTTCTGAAGCTCGGGAGTTAGGATTTCAGAATGTAACTACTAATCCAGCAGTCCTGGACGACCCTGCTTTTAGAGGCATTGTTGCTGGAAATCCTTGCACTTTACCGGAATACTTTCCACACGAAGGCGGCTGTACTGAGAGCCTTGTGCCTGGACAAGCGGTCATCAGGCCAGCGCTTAGAGGCGTTGATGTCGAAGCTGCCGGATCGCTGGAAGCAGTCGTTGCTTTAGGAAAGATTGCTGCTGAAGAGCTTAGCGGTTCTGAGTGTACAACTACCGGCACTGACCCAGCCACAGCAGATCTAGTCTGCAATGATGAATAATCTTTTAACTTTTTTTTAAATTTCTTTTTAAATTTCTTTTAGAATTTAAAACCTTAAACTAACCATTTAATTCTTCAGAAAAATTGACTAATAATCTTTAACCTAACGCTAGATCCATCTTGGCTACTTCCGCAGATTGGACCTGACTGATCTTTTCCATTTTAGCAGCGATAGCGTCAAAATCAGCTCCTTCAATCTCATACATCGCCATAATCAGTATTGCTTTCAAGCCGAAAGCAATCGGCTCCTCTTTTACCTGCATTTCGCCAATAGCATGATTTTCTTTAGCAATAGCTAAAGCTTTTTTTTTGATCGGCTCTAATTTAACTTCCGGCGATTCTGGCATCAATTTAAAAGTTATGATCGCCTTAGCCATCTTAATTAGGTCCCTGAAAACCGCAATTGGCGCAAGTGTAATGATTGGCGTTTTTTCTGCAAGTAGAACACCTGATTATCTTCAGCTTGCCGCATTTTGGGCAATTAAAAGCTACGCTGCCTTGGTCGTTAGTGACCCTTTTCTTACAAGAAGTGCATATTTTTTCTTCCATTTTGTAATCTTGAACTGGGGTTTATTTATAAAATCTTCTTTTTTAGGCTTACTTCTTCTTCATCCTAATTACTTTTTCTCCACATTCAAATTTAACCGGTAGAAACAGTTCACTCACATAGCAGTTGGTTTGGGCATGCTTGCTTACTTCGCTGGTTTTAATCTCCGATCCAGGCAGCATGGCCATAAATAGGATCAATTGGTCAGCGAGATGGACATCAACTGCCGCTCCGGAATCAATCTCTCTCCCCAGTTTCTCAGCTAATTCAATTCCAATCTGTTCGGAACTTTTTCCCGGTTCAACCAATACATCACTAGCTAAAATTATCGGGTTAATTAACTCCTCTTTTCCATTTCTGCTGAACACAGCCCATAATAATGCTTCTCCTCCTATGCTTAGGCTTTCCGCGTGATCAATCCTAATTTCAATCGGAACTTGGTAATGTTTTAACTTCAATTCCGCCGTTTTTTTGATTCGTTCTCCAACTTTTTTATCTTCTAACGGCTTGGAAATATTCACTATCCCTTCCATTCGTTCCAGCCGGCCTTGCTCAATTAACTTTATCTTGGGAACGGTTAAATTAATTTTTTCATAACCCTCATTGAAGTCCGGGAAATCACTTAACCGGATTTTGGGAACTATCTCTAAGCTGATCGCTCCATTCCCTTTAGGGTAATATCCTCTTCTTAATATTTTCAGCTCTATTTTAGCAACGAATCGTTGTAATTGGGGCAGCAAGGCCTG
>DATDXK010000041.1:0-6784 GCA_035289345.1 Candidatus Nanoarchaeia archaeon | reverse complement strand
TCCACCATCGGTTTAGGGATGTTTTCTGTATATTCCCGGAGACGGGTGCCTTTTCCCCCGCAGAGAATCACTGTTTGCATTTTCAGGAACGAAGATTTAAACTATTTAAGTTTTATGGTGATGCCGGACTATAGCTCAGATTGCAGTAAAATTCTAAAAATAAAGCCCATTAATTCACTAGATTTATAAATTTAAACCGATAAAAATTGACACTTCTGAGCAACAGATCTCCCAGCCTAAAATGAAAATAACCGCTAAATACCCGCTGTACCCCTATCTGTTTTTAATCTTCATCTTCTTATTTATCTTCAACCAAAATAAAAATCAGCTGTCCTTTTCTAAGATGATTATTCCGCTGCTGTTATCACTGGGCTTGCTGCTGGCGTTATTCCTAATCCTTAAAAAATTAATGAACAGCAGTGTTAAGGCCGGCTTGTCAGCCTCGCTGTTTGCCGGGCTATTTTTTAATTATGGCAGATTGTATTCTTTCGTGCGCCGGCCGCCGCCTATTAGGTCATTATTTTGGATCGTGGCAGCAATATTGGCCTTAATATCAGCCTCAATAATCCTGATGGCGCTGTTTCGGCGACTCTGCTCATCCGGGCGCATCTCCGCCAGGCAGCCGAACCATCCTCAGAAGTTCATCTGGCTGGCAGGAACGGGATTATTTTTGTTTTTTTTAATTTGGAAAATACTGCCGTGGCTATATCTTCATATTTTTAAACCAATTCATTATCAGATCATTGACCCTCCCTGGTTTTTAGCGGCCATCAGCGCTGTTTTTGTGATCATGCTCCTCTGGATCTGGCGCTCCCATTACAGTTTTAACTTAATTAATGAATGGCTGCAAATATTTTCACTGGCATTATTATCCTTAATCAGTCTACAGCTCCTGTTAGGATTGCTGGGAAGTAATCAGGCTTCATATTCTGAAGACACCTTTGAACGGTTGCCTTTTGATCTTGCGGCGGCAAAACAAGCCCAGCTGCCAGAAACAGCTTATCCAGACATCTATTATATCATCCTGGACGGCTATGCCGGTGAAAAGGCCTTGCTTGACGTCCATAATTTTGATAATCGCCCATTCATAAATGCTCTTCAACGGAGAGGGTTTTATGTTCCAGCGGAAAGCCGGGCAAATTATCTTACCACTTATTTGTCCTTATCTTCGTCTTTAAACCTGGTTTATCTGGATTTCTTAAGCGGCAGCCCGGGAATTTTTTCCACTGACCAGAAAATACCGCACGAAATGATCCGGCAGCATACCGTGGGCAAGAACCTTCAGCAGCTGGGCTATACCTGGGTGCATTTCTCATCCATCTGGGGGCCCACGGCCGATAGTCGGTTAGCTAACATAACTTATGACCCCTCTAGTTTGGATGAGTTTACTTACTTGTTCTGGTGGTCAACTCCGTTAAGATTTTTTCTGCCAGACAAGGAAAGAACGGTGTTTATTGAAACCATGAAAAAGATTCCTGCCTTAGCCGAGGATAATCATCCGGTTTTCGTCTTTGCGCACCTAACCGTTCCGCATCCGCCTTACTTGTTTGACCAAGACGGAACGGAATTAAGCTACAGTCCTTTTGAGCCGGAGCAATGGCGGGAGAAAGAAAAATATATCTCGCAATTAAAATATCTAAACAAGAGGGTTTTGCTGCTGGTGGACCAGATTCTAGAAAATTATGAGATGCAAAACTCACCGAGAAAACCAATAATTATTATTCAAGGAGATCATGGGACGGAAAGCCAGCCGGGATGGACCAAGCAGCCTACTGAGGCTAGAGCTGACGAGCGGTCATTAATCTTTAATGCATACTATTTACCGCCGGTTGATTTGCCTGTTGATAATGCCTTTATTTCAGATATTTTTCCAGCTGCTGGTAACTACCCTGATAACTACCCTAAGCTTTATAATACCATCAGCCCGGTAAACACCTTTAGGTTAATCTTTAATGAATATTTCGGACAGGATTATCCGCTTCTTCCTGATAAGACTTATTTTTCTGATTATACCACTTCGTCGGATAACCTGACTTTTACCCCCTACAACTTTCAGGAAGTTTATCGCCAAGGCAAGTATGTCGGGTCTTTCAGTTGACACTACGATTAAGAACAATTTTTTTGGAGCAGCCAGACCGCAAAAGAAGGAATTAAGAGACTAAGAGCTGTAATTATAAGTTTAGAGGGCCTCATTAGCCACTGGACAAGCTTAGAAAAGCATTTAAAGGTGCATCTACTTTATAATTATTTGAATAAATCTAGAGCAATCAGAATCGGTTAAAAGATTAGAACAGAAAAAATAAAAAGAAAGAAGCAATAAAATTAATTAGAAGATGAAACCGGCAACTAATTTTAACATTGCTCTCATGCAGGTACTGAATAAAGGAAAAAAGTACGCCCTGAACAAGGATTTAAATGGCGGTTTTGGCACTGCGGATGATTATGGTGATTCTTTTATCTCTAAACTGATCAGCTTAGTGAAATGGAGGGCAGTCAGAATCCCGATTATTGGCATGGCTTTTCTTCAGGCCTTGCTAAAGGAAAAAGGAAATCAGGTAAAATATTATGAAGGAGATTTACCTTCTGCTGAAGAACAGTTTGATCTCATGCTGATTTATGGCTCAATCGTGGACTGCCATCATGAAAATGCCGTAGCCAGCCAGCTAAAAAAAGATTTTCCCAGCGCTAGGATTGGTTTTTTTGGAACTTTTCCCTCCAGGTTTCCAGAAGTGTTTAGCAGCGCTGATTTTGTATTATCGGGTGAAGCTGAAGCCTTCTTTATGAACGATTTTAATAGTTTGGACCAGTTAACGGGAGTTGTTAAAGTCAGCTCCTTAACTGACATTGAAGCTCTGCCAACACCAGATTTTACAGGGTTCCCCGTCCATAAGTACAGTTATTTTCCCTGCCTTAGCAAAAGGCCCTTCGTTTCCTTGCTAGCTAGCAAAGGATGCCCTTACAGCTGTAAATATTATTGCACTTACGGAGAATATCAAGGCCCAAAAATCAGGCAAAGGTCAGCAAAAAAAGTGGTAGACGATATCCTTCACGTACAGCAAAAATATGGCGTTAAATCGGTCCAATTCCGTGATCCGGTATTTGGGTTGGTAAAAACATTTATCCCGCAATTCTGCGAGGAGCTGAAAAGTCGTGGAGTGAAAATAAACTGGGGCATGGAAACGCGCCTGGATTTGTTAAATGAAGGCTTAATTAAAATGATGTTTGGAGTGGGGTTGCGTAATATTAATGTGGGTATTGAAACTAAAATTCCGGAAGTAGCAGAGAAAAATAAGCGCTTGCTGATTAAGGAGCCGCATCAGGAGAAAATCATCCAGTTCTGCAGCAAATTGGGCGTTAAAATCTCGGCCTTCTACATCCTGGCTTATGAAGGCGACACCAGGGAGACAATTAGGGAAACAATCAACTATGCTAAAAAATTAAATACCAATGTGGCCAGATTTTCTGTCTCCACGCCTTTCCCAGGCACAGGATTTTATTTGCAATTAGAGCAGGAAGGGAGGATCTTGACTAAGGATTGGGAAAAATACACTTTGCACAACTTGGTTTATAAGCATCAAAACTTTTCTCCCCAGCAGGTAAAAGAGCTGTTGGGGACAGCTTTCAAGGAATATTACTTTAGGCCAAGATACGCTCTGCAGATGCTGCAATGGCGGATTAGGGAGCTGTGGCTGTAGCAGCATAATCAAGTGGTGTCATTTTACAATTAACTTGGTTTGGCTTTATTAAAACAGTCAAGCAAAAATTGAAAGAAGAGCTTAAGTTACCAGATTTTTACTCCAAAAAGTTCTTGACCCGAATAATGATCCTCCATGAATTTAATACCCTTCCCTGTAGCGTAAATGGCTTCTGGTTTGATATTTACATAACCACTTTGACTTAATATCTATGCCGCAGTACCAGCACCATTTAAACCTTCCATTTTCATTGCAAACTGATTCGGACTGTTATGTTGACTTGTTGCTCTGCCATAAGCATAAGAAAGAACCATGTCTAAATAATCTTTCACTGTTTGGAAACGCTCATTATCAAAAACCACAAAAAATACCGCATTTTCATTAACAATCATTTCAATTGGATCTGTCATTTTACTTTCCTCAAAAATTCTTCTCTGCTAATTTGCAGATCATGTTTTATTATTTTATTTAACAACCAACGATCAACGTGTTCCGTTGGATGGTTTGGGATAATAGTAGTTCTTTCGATTAACTTATCATACGTCTTAGCTTGAGTATGACATCCTGGAAGCTCAACTACATCGGAAATTAAATAACCATCCTCTCCTTGTTCTACAATAACAGTGAATTTTTGAGTCATTTTATGCAAAAAATTTCGCTGGGTGTAAAACCCCGCCCTTTAGGGAGAAATTTTTGCATGCTAAAAATGCGTAGTTGAGAAACCGCCTCTTTTGAAACCTCGTCATTTATGGCGAGGTGAGGCGGTTTCACGCATTTTTATCATATTACAACAAGATATAGCCATATGATGTGATATACTTTTTGGCAAATTGGCAAATTTTTCTATTAAACTTAAACCACTCTAAAAACTAAAATTCTCAGGGCTTTGTAAAATTCCCTACGTTAAATGGATGTTAAATTGATGAAATTAACGTTAAATTAATCTAATTTTCTATAATTATTTAAAGGTTGGATTTACCAAAGCGGCTATGATCCATTTATTCAAAAAACTGTCGCTGTTATTCTTGGTGGCGATAGGAATAATAGCCAATATTATTGCTTTATTTATCCTGAAAATTCCGCCCTCTCTCCGCAGGATTCATGTTTTAGAAGGCTACATCATTAAGATAATAATAGCGGCAGTTGGCCTAGCCCTTATTTTTATTCCGCTATATTTTTTAATCTCTAAACACAATCAGCGAAAACAAAAATTAAAACGGATTGCAGTTAATTTTATACTGCTGGCAGTAACTGTTTTTATCTCCTTATCAATCTTGGAACTGGTTTTACAGCTGACTTCCATTAAAGGATGCCGGCAAAATGATCCCTTGATTGACCATTCTTACCGGCCCAACTGCCGGTCTAGCTTTAAGTCGGAAGAATGGACCGTTCCAGTAAGCATCAACAGCCATGGAATGAGGGATGATGAAATCGCTCTGCGAGAAAATTTTAACCACCGGATTCTGCTGCTAGGCGATTCTTTCCTAATGGGCTACGGCGTAAGAGCTGAGGACAGTTTTGCTTACCTGCTGGAGCAGAAATTGAAGGATGCTGGATTGAAAACTGATGTGCTTAACGGTGGAGTTACTTCTTACTCTCCGATTCTGGAATACCTTTATTTAAGAGAACGAAGCCTAGAATTGCAGCCGGACATAGTTGTACTGTTATTTGACATGTCTGACGTGCAAAATGATTACCTGTATGAAAAACAAGCTGTGTTTGATTCTTTCGGAGAGCTGGTTGCCGTTCCCTATGCTGAGCCTAAAAGCATCCTGCTTAAGCTATATAATAAATTAAAGGTCATAAAGTTCTTGGAAAGGTTTTTTTCCATTCTGGATGCCAGATCAGCGGGCACCGCGGAAATAAATCAGGCAAACTATTATGACCTGGATCATGACAAGTATGCCATCACCAGGGAAGGCTTGCCGCCAGAAAAAGAGCAGGAATATTGGAATTATTCCCTAGGATACATCCAGAAGATGGCTGAATTTTCCCAGGAAAGAAACATTACTTTTGTTCTAGCCACCTATCCTTACGGTCACCAGGTTTCAGCAGAAGAATGGGTCCTAGGGCGGCATAATTATGGCTTTGAACAAGGAATAGTATACAGTGATAGGCCAAATAGCATCTTAGAGGAATTCGCTAAAGATGAAAATATGCCTTTTATCAGCTTATTTGCTGATTTTAAGCAGTCGGAGGTGCGGCCGCTGTACTTTCCTTACGACGGGCATTTTAATAATGATGGGCACAAATTAGCGGCAGAAGTGTTATATCGGGAAATAAATAAACTTAAAGTTCTAAGAGATGAAATAGTTAACCCTGAACCTGCCGGCCCGGTTGGTAAAAGGCTGCAATCAGAAAATAATTTGAGCAGGGATAGGTTTGTCAATAATCTTTTTGACAATAATCCTTACCGTAAATTTATCGGGTAAAATAGTGATTATTGTCGTCAAAACCCAGGGCAGAGCTTAAAGCACTGGAGCAAGAAAATAAGAATTTAAGGCGTGAGGTTCAGGCTCTTCGAGATACAAAGCTCTGTTAACAAAGATTATTTGATACTTGATCTAATGCCGCGGTCCTTTTTTTCAGCAAATTCATGGCAAAATTAAACATAATTCTTCGTGCTTTATCGGCCTTTTCTTTTGACTCAAAAAAATTATCGGGATAAAATGCCGGATTAACAACTACCATCGACCTCAGGGCAAAAAAGAGCGGGGCTATATTTAAGATCTCAGCATCGCCTGTCTTATCTAAATAATTATTCCAGAATAGTTCAAACCCTTCTTTAGCTGCCCCCTGCAGACTGCCCCGTTCTTTCACTGAATAAAAGACAAAATTGATGCTGAATGCCGTAAGGTCGTCGGCCGCTTCGCCATATGTTTGTCCGGATCTATCCAAGAGGGTGAAATTCCCATTCTCTTGATACCAGATATTTCCTGGATGAAAATCTCCATGCACGTGACATAAGCGCGTATTGCTAAAACGATGATTTTTCCAAAAAGCAACCGCTTCGGTAATCAACTGCTGTATTTCAGTTTCTGAGATCCAATCTAGATGCCTAGGATACATATCCAGAATCGACATAATGG
>DATDXK010000040.1:0-4110 GCA_035289345.1 Candidatus Nanoarchaeia archaeon | reverse complement strand
TGAGAAATCCAAATTGGATTTCTGGTTTCCCAGAAAACGTTTGTTTTCTGAGGATCCTAAAAATGCGGGGTTTAGAAAGCGTCTCTTTTCAAGCCTCGCCCTTCAGGGCGAGGTGAGACGCTTTCCAGCATTTTTATGACTTAAGTATTACATATTATCGATATTTTAATATAGCAAATGTGTTAACTATTCAGAAATAATTCACAATTACTATGAGGTAAATTAACAGGTTTAGGGTCATGGCTAAAAAATATCTTGCAGCATTAATTATCTCCGCAGCAGCCCTTTCTGGGATCTGGTATAAATCAACACCGACAACTGCTCAACTTAGCCGTCAGCCAACAGCAGGAATCGAAGAGATGATCCAAAATCGGCATTTTACTGCAGGCCAACTGCCTGCAACTAATTACTATCCAGCCAGCGCCAAATTAAGAGCCAAAATAAGGGAGTTATCCGCTGACAATCGGCAGCTAAGGCCAAGTAATAGCCCACAAAAAGATGAATCTGGACTGTTGTCTAAATATCGTACTGCAAAAAACTTGGAGGAAATTTTTCCAAAAACTGTTGCTAAAGAAATTGTTACTGAAGAAGACAGCAAAAATTACTGGTCGCCTCTTTTTCAGCAGAGCGGGGCTTACATCCCTAATCGGGAAGATGGTAAATCCCCTGAATTTGAGATAGACTGCACCAGCCAGTGCATCTACCTGGAAGTCGTGGATAATCTGGAGGAGCCTAAGGAGCCCGGATACATTCGCTATGAAGTTAATTCAGGAGAACAGTTGTCTTTAAGAGTATCAAGGCACTATCACCAGCTGTTGGAGTGTGATGAAGATAATGAAACCTGTGACACCGCGCAATTTACTCTTGATAGCACCTATTTAGTTATTGATTCTTCTGGAAATCTTGAAGATTTTGGAATTACCGGATATAACTATTCTGAATTGAACCTGGGCCATTATGTTAGCCGGATTCTTGATGCTGAGGGGCCATGGCTTGTGCCTTAGCCTTTTGAACACCAAAAACTTTAATAATCTTTTAAGTATCTGTCAAACAGCAAATGGGTGAGAAATGGTAAGATCATTTTTAAAGAAACTTCTGAAGAAGCTAAGATTTAACCCTTTTAGCAGGAAAAGCCATATCAAGCTAGGCTTGTATGGCCCTCCTAACGGCGGAAAATCTACTTTGGCTAACAAGATCAGCACCGACTGGCTGGGTGAAGAGATGTCTACGACCTCACATATTCCCCATGAAACGCGGGAAGTTAACATCAAAGAGCAGATCAACATTAAAAATAAAAAAGGCAAGGAATTAACTTTTTCCTTGGTTGACACCCCTGGTATAGCCACCAAGATTGATTATGAGGATTTTATCAAGAAAGGGCTTAAGAAAACGGAAGCTAAACAGCGGGCTAAGGAAGCTACCAAGGGAGTCATTGATGCCATCAAGTGGCTTGATGACATGGATTCAGTAGTAGTGGTGTTAGATGCAACTGAAGATCCTTATTCACAGGTAAATATCACGATCATCGGCAATTTGCAGGCGCGGGACATTCCGGTGCTGATTGCCGCCAATAAGGTAGATCTTAAAAAAGCTAATTTGGACCTAATTAAGGCGGCTTTTCCACAGTATGAAGTGGTGGGAATTTCCGCTAAATATGGCAAGAACCTGGAAGAGTTTTATGAACAAGTGTTCAAGTTAGCTAAGTAAATGATTTACTTAGATTGGGCTTTGTAGAAAAAGTACGTCTAATCACGTCATGATTAGCATGGCTAATCATTCTTAATCATGACACAGACAGCTTTTTCTACAGAGCCACTAGATAGGCAGATTTAAAAAAGTTAAGAAAATACTACTTAAAAAAGGAAGTGATATGTTTGTGAAAATAATCCAGCCGGGGCATTATAACTTAAGCCAGTATCATCCTTCAAGTAACCTAAGGGATCATTCTCAGCTTGGGAGGAAAAAATAATGGTTACCTTTCAATTTGTTCCATACCAGGATATTGAGCGGTTAACGGCGGCAAAACGGGTTAACAAGTTGCTTAATATTGTAAAAGATGATAAAATCGTGATCATGGAAGGGCGCTTGAGGAAGGATGAAGAAACCGACTTGATTGAAATCACCATGGAAGAGATTGGGCCAAAGTTCAAGGGCATTGAATTAAGTATAATTTATCCTGATAATAGCCGGCTGGAGCCAATGCAAAAAATTAAGGGAGCCTTCGCCAACATCCTTCTTGGCGACCGAACGGGGTTAACAATTATCGGGCCAGCTTCCATCGTCAAGAAAATTGAGAAGAATCCAGATAAAATTGAATTGTTCACTAAAGAGATCAGCAGCCGCTATCGTGGCCATGCCCGAAGCAAGCGGTAATTGAATTATGCCACACCAATGCGTCCGTTGCAACACCTTGTATGCTGACGGGGCTAAAGAAATTCTTAAAGGCTGCCACTGCGGCGCCCGCCTGTTTTTTTATATCAAAAAACAGGCCATTGAACGAGGTAAGGAGTTAATCAGCAACCTAACTGAAGAAGATAAGGCCCATATCGAAACTGACGTTAAAGAAATTTTAAGTCTTAAGGACGATCCTGACGCTCCGGTAATTTTGGATGTAGAATCGATCAGAATCATTAAGCCAGGCCACTATGAGCTGGATTTAGTGCATCTATTTAAGAAGGATCCATTAATCTTTAAATTAGAGGAAGGAAAATATATCATTGACCTGCCGCAGGCGTTTAAGGAAATAAAGTGAGGACTGGCGCTATTCTTGAAGCAAACTAAGGGTTAATTTATTTTAGGGGTTATAATTTCTTCTTAATTTAACAAGGCTCTCCATTTAGCCATTTCTGGGCGTAATAGTTAATTATTTTTCGGCATTTAACTGGTGAAAATTCCTTTAATTTTTCTGCAATCATTTCCAGGCTTGGTCCCAGGCGGGGGTCTAACAAATAGGCTACTTCGTTTTCAATTAGGATTTTGCCTCGAATAGAATTCCTTTCAGATTGATCAAAAATCAGATAAGTGGTTCGGCCAAAATGATTGCCTTCCAGATGAATGGAATGTCCAGCCGGCAGCAGCCCTTCAATACTGGCTTTAACCTCCTTAGCCAAGCTGCTGCGCCCAAAAACATAATCTAGCGGCAAGCCATCAGCTAATTGAACATCTACCATTTGGCGGAAGAAAACAGTTTAGTATATAATAATTATCAAACATAAATGATTATGTAATAAGAAGATGAACTAATAAAAAGGCGTGAAACCGCCTTACAGCTTGCTCTTCTGGGCCTTGTCACTTATGATGGCGCTATGGCCTGATTTATCCTCGATAATAATTTTCAAATTTTCCCGGCCTACCAAGACCTTGTTTAATTTTTTGAGCAGGTTTCTTGCTTTTTTCTTGACCTGAGGGTCCTCTTCCGACTCGGCAGCCGATTCAATTACGCCCTTAACCCTTTCAATCAATCCTTCAACATTGGTAACATATCCCTGCGCTGCCGGACCCGGCTCAATTGTTATCACGTGAGGAATTTTTACCGTAGCTTCTCCAGACTTGACTATTTTTATGTTCAGGTCATCCTCTGAAGCAACTTCCAGGGTAAACCGGCAAGGCTCTTTCTGTTCTGCTGGCTCAACGTCAGCCTGATGGGCATTGCAGGCTTCACAATGCATGGAAAAAATAAACGCCCGCCCAAACAGAGGTATATCTATCTCGTCCTCCCTCAAGGTAGCTTTGTTCTCACCGCAGAACGTGCATTGCTGATTAGCTAATTCCACCATTTGGTTAAAAAAGGAAATTCAGTTTAAAAAGATTTCTGAAGTTAAGTTGAAATTGTATTATCCTAAAAAAGCTTACACGGAAAAAGCCAGAAAGCCGTTGGCTTTAGCCAATGGATGTCCACAGAAAAACAGTGATTTTTCTGGGACGCCGGAAAAGTCATTGCTTTTCCACGCGAATGGCTTTGGCTTTTTCGTGAACTGAGAAATCCAAATTGGATTTCTGGTTTCCCAGAAAACGTTTGTTTTCTGAGGATCCTAAAAATGCGGGGTTTAGAAAGCGTCTCTTTTCAAGCCTCGCCCTTCAGGGCGAGGTGAGACGCTTTCCAGCATTTTT
>DATDXK010000039.1:0-8592 GCA_035289345.1 Candidatus Nanoarchaeia archaeon | reverse complement strand
TAAAAATGCGTGAAACCGCCTCACCTCGCCATAAATGACGAGGTTTCAAAAGAGGCGGTTTCTCAACTACGCATTTTTAGCATGCAAAAATTTCGCCCTAAAGGGCGGGGTTTTACACCCAGCGAAATTTTTTGCATAATCTAACTTTTTTTAGCCATTTTTAAATCTAGCTAGCGGCCATGGTTAGTTCGATAATTTATCACACTAGCTATAAATTGATCAAATCTGCAAGGTTAAGCCCTAAAAAAATTAAGACAATAAAAAGTTATCTGTATTTTACTCTTTTTTTTCCCAGTCACCGTTCACGATGTTAATCAGTTGAGCCGTGCCAATTGACGGAGTAATTCCCCATAACAAGGCATGAGAATTCATCCAGCCGCTGGGGCCTTCATTGTAATCCAGCCTTAAATTAGAACTTGTTCCAACCACGATAGTGTTACGGTACATGGCCGGGGTATGCTTATGGCCGGTGATGCTTTTCCCATACGAGTCTTCCAGCGCGCGCAAGCTCATGTTTTTTGCACCGTTAGGGCCCTGATCTCCATGCGCCCCCAACTGCCAACCTCTCACTTTAAGATCTTGGTCACGTTCAAGAAATTTTACCTTCTCAGGAACCCCGCCAGAAATCTCTAAACCATACCCGATAGGGTTTTTCCCATCAAGCATAGCTAAAGCAATTTGATGAGCCACACGATAATTTTGTTCATCATTCACATAACTGCCAGACTCAATATATCTATTTAAGAAATCATGGTGGTTGCAAGCTACAATATAAATTTCACTATTTGGCGCAACCTCAGCTAAAGCTTGAAGTTCCTTGGCAGCTAACTTAAATTCCTCCGGCAACGAAAGACGTCCACGTTCATAATTTCTCACTTGAGTATTTTTTTTATCTTTTTCATGATGATTCACGCTATGTCCGTTCCAGAAATCATGTAAAACAATTAATTTAGGATTATATTTAGTAATCATTCTAAAAGTTGCATCCCTTACCTGGTCATTTGTATCTCCACAATGCCAGTCGCCTAAGACCATCGCTTCCAATGAGCAATCTTCTGGATCTTTCTTATCATTATATTTTAACCCTAAGTCCACAAACTGGCCGTTTTTTAAAGCCGTAACCGGCCGAAAATGGTACTCGTTATCTCCTTCTATTTCCACAACCATAGCTCCGTAAACATGGTCTGCTAAGGCAATCTGGCCAACACGGTGGGAAAGAACATAGTTTGGATGGGTTATAGCTCCAGTAGTCATTAAAACCTTAGGTAATGTATTATTACTATTGGCAACAACACGTATAAACTGTTTAGGATTAGAAAAAATGGTACTTACATCGGTAGCTGTAAATCTAGCCAGCCCGGTAGTGGGGATGATTTGCTGCGGTAAAATCTGCCATTCCTTCATCCTGATTTTTTCATTAAGTTTTTGATCCTTGGAACGTGACACGTATTGCTCTAAATCGGGATGAATTTCCTCCTCACTATTACGAATTTTACCAGACATTTCACGAATGATTAACTCCGCATTGTTAACTCTACAATACTGTTGAAAACATCCCAGAACTTCCCTGTTCGGCAGACCTCCTTTCTGAGCTGAGGTTACTAGATACGTTTTCCTTTCATGCTTCGCCATAACACATCCCCACGCCAACTATATTATTATTAATTTTGGCACAAGTTTGGATTGCTTCTTTTTTTATTTTTTTATAATATAAATCACTTGAATGTTTCGATTTTGATAAACCGGCATAGGCGATAGAAACAACAGCTAATAAAGAAATAAAATCTAATCCACCCCTTTCAGCCATAACCACACTCCGATGATATTTTAGAGATTCCTTATGGATTAAGTAACCAAAAGCAATATATAAAACTTCGCCATTAAATTTATATATAAATCGGCTTAACTGCGTGGTTGCCATAACACACTCCCCTTTCTAAACCTCTATTCAGAGATGAAAGGAAGGGGAGCTTTTTTTCTTAATCTAAAATGAGGCTTCATCCAATAAACGGTCACCGCCTTAAGACGAGCGGTACAATATACTAAAAACAAATCGTTGTTTTTTTTTTGTTCCTGCGGAAAGGGCCCGCAGTTCAGTTTTATTCAGTTTTAGAAGCGCTGAGCGAGTAGCTGCTGGTTTATTTTTGGATGAAGCCCTGAAATTAGGCTCTGTAGAATATGCAGTTAGCATCAATTTGCGAAGCACTACTATCGTTAAATATTCAGCTGACAAGATGGTTGTCTCATCCGGAGAATGTCAGCCTTTACCTAACAGAATCAGGTGCTGAGCCTTATGCTAACCGAGTGCAACGAGATTTTCTAAAGAGCCCTATATTCCACAACTAATTTAAATATCTTAAATCAGCGGAACGTAAAAATGCTCACTATACAAGAAGTCTGCCGGCAATTTCTGCATGTTTTGGTTGGAGTCAGCGCTTTGCTTCTGATCCATTACCGGCTGTTATCCTCTCTTTCCCTTCTGCTGTTAATTATTATCGGGATCCTGGCCAGTTTCCTCAGCAAGAGGATCTGGCTGCCGGGGTTCAGCTTTTTCCTGCGGCATCTGGAGCGGGAGGAGGTTAAAAAAACCTTCCCGGGAAAAGGGCTGATTTTTTTCTTTATCGGCATATTGCTTTCTATAAGGTTATTTGAGCCTGATATCGCTTCTGCTTCCATTTTAATCTTGACTTTTGGTGATTCAGTTAGCCACGTGGTAGGCAGCGGTCTGGGGCAGCTGAAAAATATTTTTAATGGTAATAGCCGGAAATTGTTTGAAGGCACTTTGGCCGGGATAATTGCCGGCTTCTGCGGCGCCATTTTCTTTGTATCTCCCACTGAAGCCTTCCTAGCCTGTTTTGCGGCCATGGCTGCGGAAGTGATCCAGATCGATTTTAACAAATACACATTGGATGATAACGTGGTGGTGCCTTTGGTGGCTGGAACAGTGATCTCGCTGCTGAGATTATACTTCTAAGCTGCTGAGCTTAACCCCTTATTAGGCTCAACCTGAGGATGGCAGAGCATCATGACGTTGAAGTATTACTTACTCAGTATCTCCCATAGCTAATTCTTCACTTTAGAATTAAAAGAAAAATCCTTGCAGAATGACCGCAAGGATTTTTCTTACCTTGAAAATTAATGAAGGACTAAACAACTTTGTAATAAAAACTCTTGCTTTACCTAAAGAGCACTCACTTGCTTTAGCTATCTTAAAAAGATTAAATTTTGTCAAAAAGGGCGATGAATGAGGATAATATAGAAAAAAATTAGTCAGAAGAGTGTATTTTAAAAAAGAGAGCGGTGGTTTCTAAAAATTAGTTAAACTATTCGGAGATACTGTCACTATCGGCTCTGTAGAAAGTCTCGCTATGCTCGGTGGCCATCGGGCTCAGCATTAGCTTCTTAAGGCTGATAACCGACCATCCCGTAAGGGACATCCCCCTAGCCGGTGTAATTTTGCACCAGAAGATGCTTCGCAAATTGATGGCCACTACACTTTCTACAGAGCCGTTACTATCGCAATCTATTTAAAGAAATAAATTTCCCTTCTTTGTATGGCAAAAAAGAAAGCTAAGAAGGCCAATAAGCCCGCCGGGGAATTAACAGTTAGAGATCTTTATCCTGAAGAGGAGCAAGGAATCGTTTTAAAAGAAACTGAGGAAGAATTGTTAGCGGATATCAGAGTTGGTAAGCATGAAGTCGATCCGTTGACGCCAGAAGGCCGTGAATCATTAGTTGAAGATGATGAAATGGAGCCTTGGGAAGCCGGATTTGCGGAAGGCGCCAGCGATGAGGGGCAGCTGGGCAAGGATGCCTTAACCGGTGAGCCATTGATGGATATAGATGAAGTGGTTGAAGCAGAGATCGAGGGCAAGACATATCGGTTTGTCAGCGAGAAAAATGCCCGGAAGTTCAGGCTAAAGCATAACAGCAATTAGGTAAAGTGACGGATCTACCAGAAGGATATCATGGCAGATTAAAATAGGGGGGTTTGTAACGTGGGAAAAATTGGCTTTAAATCGGTTGATGAAAGTACTCTTCAGAAAAAGGATGATTCTTTAAAATATTTAGGCCAAGTTTTACGAGATGTGGAGCAAGAAAGTGAACAATTAGAAGCAGATTTAAAAGCTGAAATCAAGAGCTTGGATCATTTAAGGGAAAATGTTAAATTATTAGAGAATCAAATTCTGCAATCAGAAGAATATCTTAAAAAACGGCGAGATCTGCTGTTGCAAGTATTGAGCCTGGAATCTGCTCCCGAGTTTGCTGTTGAAGAAGTGCGGGATTTACTAGAACGAATAAACCATTTAGATCAGATAATTAGCAGAAAAGTTAATTTGGTGGGGGCTGAGATTAGAAGATATATCCTTAATGATACGGCACAAATTCTTACTGAAAATGTTCAGCACCAGAGCCAAATTGCCAGAATCGATGCCCTGGCCAGAAGATTGCTGGCATCAGTTTCCATCATTAGCGCAGAAGTGTCAGTCCATAATGATTCATTAAAGAGAATATACCGGTTAGTCAGAGCCAGAGAAAGCCAGACTAAAGTCAGGGATAAAGATAAGATTGGGTATTAAATCTAATTAAGCCTAATTAAGTGGCTTATTTAAATAAAATTTCGGCATTAATCTCCGACTATGAATAGTGAGATTTCTGCTATTTTCATTTAATGTTTCGTAGATCTTTTCCAGCTTCATCTAAAAATAAACGCCACAGCTACCCGCTCAGCGCTTAAGTACTTATTTAGCTATTCTATGGTCTCTGGAATATAGTTCTTCTCTTATCGACGACAAAATTTGGAGTTAATTCTTCAGCGGTATCAATTACTCCTGAACGTCTTTTTTTAGTTTTCATCGTTTCATCGACGATAAACATCTCAACATATGTTCTTCAGTATCCATCTGAGCTAAATAAGTACGCGCTTAAGAAAAGCTTAAATAATATTCTGTCTTGAACTAGGCAATATGCTGGAAAAAGTGTTGGATAGTTTGAATTCTTTTTCTGTCCTGGCTGGGGTAGGAAGGCGGGAATTGGCAGCCTTGTTTCTAGTGTTAAGCGGTCTGGGCTGCAAGACCTTATCCTGCCAATCAGACTATGTTTTTGATCCGGCTGAAAAACGTGAACTCGCAGCGATACTTAATGATGCAACTTCAACGGACAAATATGTCGGTGCTATCAGCACCTGGCCGAAAGAAGAAAAAATCTGGCCAGTTCTGGAGCAAAAAGCCGCCAGGGAACGGTTTGCCAGTTTTGTTATTGCTAAGGATATTATCGGCCATGAAGATTATCTGTATGACAAGCCAGATGATCCTCATTATCAGCCTTGCCTAGTCGAGAATTTTAATGGGCCTGATGATCCAGGCCTGAAAAAGTGTGAAGCCAAGAGGCTGAACAGCATTGATGTAAAAAATCCCATGACTTGCGGCCATTTCACTAGAAAAATCTTCTGGACTTACGGCAAAGCTGGCCAAGAGCCGCCCTTCACTCCACCCCATAACCGCTATGAAATACCAGTTGTAGCCAAAAAATATTTTATGCCACTCCGGGAGATAGAAATTATTCGGCCGCAAGACCTGAGGTTTTCCAAAAATGAACAGCCGCGGCCGCATGCCGTAGCAGCCGTCTGGCTGCAGGGCCAGGCTATTGATTCAGTTTCTAAGGAAGAGTTTAACCGGCCGGAGAACTGGTATTTCTTTGAGCCACAACGTGATTCTCGCTTGTTTGTAGCCCCCTCAAACCAAGGTTTAATTCCAGGATATGTCATTTTGATTCATCCAGATCATGACCTGCCTTTAGATAGTGTAACTGAGTCGGCAATAAATTCTAATAATAATCAGCAATATGAATCAGCACTAGCCTTCGCCGTTAATAAGAATCTAGCTCTAGTCCCAGCGCAATTTCTGGGCAGCCGAAACTTAACCCAGCTGGTATATGAGCGGGCGGCTAATCCAGAAAATTTTTCCCAGATTATGGACCAGTTTTATGAGATAAATCAGTCTCCTGATATTAATAATGCATCTGGGCTGCTGGAATTAACTCTTTCGGCCATCGCCGCTTCAGGAAATTTTACGGATTTAGAGGTAGCTAACTTAAGCGCTTGGTCTGATTACTTAAGACATCCGGCGATAATTCCCTTGCCAGAAAAAACCAAAAGCATAGTTAAGGATTTTTTAATCCATCGAGAAGATTATTTTAGCCGTACTTCGTCATCGTCTTCTTTTTCTTCTTTGCCACCATTTGGACATTTAGAGTTTCAGAAAGCGTTTCAATCGATGGAGTTGTCTGGCTTGCTGCTGCCGAAAGAAATCCAGTTGTATAAGTTCGCGTTTTAAATATTAAAATTCAATTTTTTTAAAAGAAATGACAAAACGGGCATTAAACTGTGGTGAAAATGATTAAAGCAGTTATATTTGATCTTAATGGGGTATTTTTAGAAAGTTACTTGCTTAGTGATAGATTTCAACGCGATTTTAAGGTTAAAAATAGTGATTTTGTTCAAGCATTAAAGATGATTATGCCCGTTGTTAGAAAGCCAAAAGCTCCCTCTTGTTTCTCATTGTTTAAGCCGTATTTGGATAAATGGCAAATAAACTTAAATGAACAATCATTTTTCAAGTACTGGTTTTCAGGAGAACATCCCGTAATTGAGTTAATAGCGTATGCTAAAACTCTTAGGCAAAGTTGGATTAAAGTATTTATTTTATCAAATAATTTCAAAGAGCGGACGAGATACTACAAAGAACACTTTCCAGATATTTTTGCTTCAGTAAATAGAGCGTATTTCTCCTGGGAAACTGGACTGGTAAAGCCAGATAAACAAGCATTTTTTCTTATTCTTCAAGAGAACCATCTTAAGCCAAATGAATGTCTTTATTTTGATAACGATAGAGAAAATGTTGCAGCTG
Organism: Candidatus Nanoarchaeia archaeon; assembly: GCA_035289345.1. Lineage (GTDB taxonomy): Archaea > Nanobdellota > Nanobdellia > Woesearchaeales > GW2011-AR9 > JAGVYX01. The sequence goes on along the minus strand of DATDXK010000039.1, from coordinate 1,684 downwards.
CACAAAGTATCGGAATTCAAGCATTTCACTACACTAGATTTACGAGTATGAAAGCTATACTTGAAAAAAACAATAAGAAGATAATTAAGTAGCAGTGGTCTAACTGATTTTTTGGCTTAAGGAGGAGATTATACCTTATTAATTATCTTAATATTAACAATCCTAACCAATCGTATCTAATATTTCATGGGCATTAGCGTTTTGCAGGTATTGGGAAATCATCTGGCTGTCAGATTTCAGTAACAATTGCAGCGATAATGATTTCTGTTCTTGATGGGAAATCCGCGCCAATTTGTCAGCTAGAATCAAGCCATAAGGATAGCCCAGAAACAGGGCGTCTTTGGACAATTCGGGAAGGTAAGGCAGCACTTCCTTATTTCCTTCAAACCTAAACACGTGTTTAGCTGCTGGATGAAGCTTGATGAACGAAGTTTTCTCCGTGACAGGGTAAACCCAATTTCCTGGCGGTGAAATTTTATTCAGCAGAACTGCCGGTGAATTTCCTGAAGTAGTGAATAAAGAGGAGGTTTTAGCTATGGCCGAAGTTTGGTGAGGCAGGTTAGGCAGGTATTTTTCCTCGTTTTTAAACGTCTTTTCCAGCGTGCCATCCAAAATAATAAAATCTGCATTAATCTTGCTAGCTAAAGCCAATTCTGCAAATCTCCTGGCCATAGAAGCTATTTTTTGGATCGGTGCGCGCTCTAAACCAGCTTTAATTGTCTGGTCCATGGATGAAATAAATAAATCCAGCTCGTCAATCAACGGTTCTTTCTCGGTAAAAATTTTAGATTCATAGCAAATTTCATGATCATTACGAGGATAGTTATTACAATCATTATTATCATTATTATTATCATTATTATTGCAATTATTATGATTATAAACAGCTTTAGTAAATACATAAAATTGCTGTATCTGCTGTAGCAGCTTTTTATCATTTTTTAGCGTAACCGCAGCCACCCTGACTAGCGATAAGCAGAAATTTCCTGCCAGAGCTATTTCTGCCTGTCCGCCGTCAATGAAAGTTATGGCTTTTGGTTCTGGATGTTGGTAAATGGGTTGGTATCTATTTTGATCTAAAGGATAGTTTTTATTATTAAGAATAAGGGTATCTTTGGTTTCAAAGGCCGCTATAGTCTGCTGAATGTGCTGGTAAATTTTGTTGAGCATAATTTAGAGGAGGCAGCAACTGGTAGTTAAAGATTACGATGTATAAATGGAAAATAAGCCCCTGGCGAGAATTGAACTCGCGACCTTTACCTCTTTGTCTCATTCTGCTAGATTTCTAGCATTCCTGTGAAACATACCAAGGTAACGCCATCTGGCGCTTTGTTTAAGCAAAGTACCGCTAGGCCACAGGGGCATAATCTAAGAAATAAAATAACTTCTTTTTAAATTTGCCTGTTTTTTGTAATACTTCAGCATCATGAAGCGCCATCCTCAGGTTGAGCCTAATCCTATTTAATATTAATGCTGGCAGGGGTGAAGTCCGTTGCTGACCAGCAACTCACGAACGCAACAAAGTGGAGTGACTAGACTTACGGGGAATGCCTGAAATTTGAAAACTAACAGAAGCAAAGCTTCTGGAAGTTCCCAAAAAGCCCTGTTTTTCGATAAATATAAATCGTTGTTTATGCAAAAAATTTCGCTGGGTGTAAAACCCCGCCCTTTAGGGCGAAATTTT
>DATDXK010000038.1:0-13893 GCA_035289345.1 Candidatus Nanoarchaeia archaeon | reverse complement strand
TAACCCCGGTTACGTTATTATCAGCACAAGCAAATACTCCACCAGCATTAACCCCGGTTACGTTATCAGCACCAGCAAATGCTCCACCAGCATTAACCCCGGTTACGTTATAACCAGCAAAAGCAAATGCTCCACCAGCATTAACCCCGGTTACGTTATTATCAGCACCAGCATCAGCAAATACTTCACTAGCATTAATCCCAGTTACGTTATCAGCAATAGCAACTGCTCCACCAGCATTAACCCCGGTTACGTTATCAGCAACAGCAACTGCTCCAAGATTAGCACCTATAACTGAACTACTTTTTCCAGTATAAGCCAGTCCTAATTTAACCCCTTTGACAGCTGCTTCGTTTCCAATAATGGTCAAGCTAACCTTTTTTTCTTTTTCCTGCCTACCTGAAAAATAAGACTTAAACTGGGAAAAATAATCAGAAAACGAATAGTGTTCATTATTATAACTTTTCTCTAAATCTAATATTCTAGCCAAAGTTTCTGGCACAGTTAACCGCTTCTCCACTTGGAGAGCAGTCATTTCCTGCAGCAATCTGCGCCAACCTTTTTCAGGCAACACCTTTTTCTTCAGCTGCAGGCAATGCTTATTATCATAGCCTACTACTTCTCCCGGCTTCTGTTTGGTTAACAGCTCAAAAAGAGTCATGCCCAAGGAATACACGTCCGACCGGGGAGAACTGTTGCCAGAATAATTTTCCAAGGGAGCATAGCCGTAAGTTCCGGCAATGGTTGAGCCGCCCACTATCCCTGCCACTCTTTCCTGGACGCTGCCAAAATCTACCACAACTATTTTTCCTTCCGCCGACTGAATCAGATTGGAGGGCTTGATATCCCGATGAATCACGGGAGGAGTCTGAGAGTGGAGGTATTGCAGCACCGGAAGAACGCTTTTAGCTATTTCCAGCACTTCAGAAAAAGTAAACTGATGGCCTTGGCTTAATCGGTCAGCCAGAGAAGCGCCTTCAACATAATTCATTACAAAATATTGCGACAGGCCGTTATCTTTTTCCACCTTAAAATAATCTCTTAGCTTGGGTATCTGCGGATGGTCCAGCTGCCGCAAAGTTTCAGCTTCTCTTTGAAACAGATCCAAGCTTTTCCAGCCAGCGCTGTGAGATAAGTTAAACTCTTTCAGGCAAACCAGCTGGCTGCTCTCATCCCGGGCTTGATAAGTGGTGGAACCTAAACCGCCGCCTAATACTTTTTCCAAGGTATAATTGCCAATTTTCTGATCGTTCATGATTTATGCCTAACCATTTGTAGCCATAATTTAAGCCAAATCAACAACTTTTAGTTTGGCTTTCCACCAGTTTGCTGAAATATTCCACAAACAGGGGAGCTTCCACCCAAACTGAGCAGTCATAGCTTTTATGCACTTTTTGGTCATCAGTCAAGAACATGAACAAGCTTTCGTCGTCAATCAGGCAGAACCTGGCTTCACAATTCTTTAATTGCTTCACGACAGCAATCTTCTCCAGCAAGGCTACAGTTTCCTTGCCTACGGAAGTTGGAATAATCAAGGTTATTTTCACGCCATTCTTGCCGGCTTTTCTTAAATGATTGGCCAGCAGCTCATACTTTCTCTCCAGGCCTTCCTTGGTAGTCATTAAGGTAATTGATGTTTTGGCATTCTTAACCAAGCCGATTAAATGCTCATATCCTTTGTCACGGCCGCGGAAAGCTCCGCTGTGGTCAGTAGGGTCAATAAATTTTATCCCATTGGAATGCAAAGCAGTTAATTCTGATAGAATGTCGCTGTCTTTCAGCTCGGATAAGACCTGATTTCTTAATTCTGCTTCCTCGCCGACTTTCTTTTTAACCCGCTCGACAACTTCAGCTGGCGGCACAGCCAGGTATTTGATGGGCTTGCCTACTTTAACAATGATAAATCCTTTCTTCTCCAAAGATTCCAAGACATCATAGGCTCTGGATCTGGGAACAGCCGAGATGTCCGATAATTCTCCTGCAGTGGATACGCCTCGGCTTAGCAAAGAGACCCAGAGCTTGCTCTCATAAGAGTTTAAGCCAAAATCTTTCAGTTTGTTTAGGAAATCTTTTTGCACGAACATAGTTATACTCCCCCTTACCATCTTGCTCTGCTTTTTAAAAAGTTATTTTCTTTATAAACTTTTCCTGGATTATTTCACTTTTTAGTGATAACAATGGAGTTACTCTAGAGGCGAAGGAACGATTAAGGTGCACAAGAAGGCGGTGGTTTAAGGAATTAAGCCAGCTTTCCTGGCCAACCGTTCAGGCGCAGTATATTTCAGCTTTAGAACGGCATAATCCAAGCAGGTGGCGAAAGAAGCGATCGGCCGGCCTTCCACGTCGACAATATCCGGGATCGTTGGAATGAATGGGTAATATTCTAATAATTCATCCCGAGCCATGTTAGCGTAAATTCTAGACTGAGTAAAGTTGTCTTCGGCGAAAATTTCAGTAGAAATCCTGCCAGAATAATAATCAGTCAGAACGTTCAAATTAGAATTGTAAGGTGTTTCTCTTCCATCCCATTTCTCGATAATACAGTTCAAACTATAATTTACTTCATAGTTAAAGTCATGCCCTAAAAGGGCTTCATCAAGACCATATTCAACATAATCAGATCTTTTTCTCAAAGGCATTCTAATCAGCCAGTTTAATTGCTGCCTTACTTTAACCAGATCCTTATCTAGGGCATGCTTACAGATATATTCTGCTCCATTATGCCCGCTGCTCTCGGTTTTGGCTGGATCGTTCTTGTAATAAGCCAAGTTAAGCTCAGTTAAAAAAGGATCAAAATGCGGGGTTGTTTTTAGTATTCTCAAATACTTTTCTCCTATATCTATCACCTCAGTAATTACCAAGTAAGAGCGCCAGGCCAAATCTCTCTTCTGCAGCCCCTGCTGATGCCAAAAATTGCTGTGCACGGCATGCCTGGATTCGGAGTCCATAGCTGAAAGCAAGTTTCCCCATGATGAAAATTCATGGGTTGGTATTGTTACCAGATGTTTATGCTCCCCAAACCCAGAATCATAAGATGCCCTTTTATTGTCAGCTACTGGCAACTCAATCAAAGTGCGTTCCTGATCAAAATCAAGGCCGGCATAAAAATAATTAGCATTAGCCAGGTAGGTAGCAGCATATATTTTATCAATGAAATCATTGCTTAAGGCTTTGGTTAAAATACCGCGCCGATCTTTCCACCTTGCCTTAACTTTTTGTTGATGAAAAACGTTTTTCTCAGCCAACCATTTGATATCATTTAGGTTATAATGCAATACTTCTTCCAAGCCGCCTAGCAACTCGGCACGGACTTGGCTTGACTCTTTCTCTAGAATCCGTTTAAGCTTCTCATCCCAGGCCGGCATGTGGTAACATTAATCTGCCGAGTATAATAAGCTAATCTATAAAAAACATTTAGTGCAGGATCTATGGTGAAATTTACTGTAATCAACCATTTTTGAAAAATTGCTTAAGACCTTACTTTTCATCCACTGTAAACAACCTGGAATCGTTAACCTTAAACAGGCCCATTCTGGCTCCGGCATCCAGCCAGCCATGAGCGTAGTTTAAGGCCGCGAAAGCCAGCACGGCATCTTTTTTTTCAGCAAGAAAATGGTTGGCGTCATCATAATACCTTTGCGCCATGTCCAGAACTTCTTCGGCCTGTTTTTTTCGTTCCAAATCTAAATTGCCTTTAACTTGGTCTAAGGCTTCCTTAGTTATTTTAAAATATTGTTCCAGTTTTTGCGTGGTTATAGTGCTATTCATCTTAATATTAAAAAGAATGATTATTTTTAAGGTTATAGGGCTAAAAATGTTAAGACGCTTTTAACTTAATCATAAAATTGTGCGAGCGTCGTAATTCGCTTTGCTAAACGTTTTCGCCACGAAGTCGGCATGGTAGTGAACTACTCGTCACAAAAAGATGGCTCCCTAGATTAAAATCGCCCTCATCTGACATCAACAAGCTGTAAATCTGCAACCTCGCGGAAGTCTCGATCGAGCGTGAGAAGGGGCAAGTTGTGGACCAGGCAAGTCGCCGCAATGAGAATGTCCAGCTTGCCAATGAGACGCCCCTTCCTCTCCAGTTTCTGCTCAACCAGAATACTTTTTCTGGCCACGTCAAGATCGATGGGTAGGGTGTGCACGCTTTGCAAGAATGCATCGAAGCTGCTGGTTTCGTCTCCACGAAGACCCACTCCCACTTCATGGACGGTGATTGCACTGATGGCTGCTGGTTCCGAGGTCAAGTGCTCCCGTAGGCCTTCGCCTTGTTGGCCACCCTCAAGAAGCGTGATGACAGCCGACGAGTCGAGAACAATCATTGGGCGTGGCCTCCGAAAAAGCGCCGTTGCCGTCCTTCGAATTCACGCTCTAGCTCGGCCCGACGCTTCTTGAGATCAGCCTTTAGCCGCCGCGTTATCTCCGGTTTATCCTTCCATATTCCGCAGAACTTGGCCGCCGCCCCGATTTTCTCGTGCGAAAGTCTCAAGATGACATCGCTGAAACTCTCATCACCGTATTTGATTGCCTTAAGCGCTACGTAAGCATCTTCGGTAATGCTAAGAGATTTGATACTCATGCGTACACGTACGTGTACACGTATATTTATACTTTTCGTTTCTCACAACAAGTCGACCGAGCATGCGACATGTTCAAGGCAGAGAAGACTTCGCTATAAACTACACTTGGCAAGGGTATCGAGTGAGCTTTGATAATCTGTTTTAGCAAAAGCAGGCAATTTTTCTTCAATTAGTTTTACTGTTCCAATAATCTTAAAATGGAAAAAATTTACAAGCATAATAAAACTGAACCGCAAAAACAGAATAGAATTTTTCATGTCCTTCTAAATCACTTTTTCTTAAATGTTGTGTATCTCCAGAAAAATCAGAGGCAACATAAGCATTAGCTCCTTCGGGAATAAAAACTGATTTTCTTTCAGTCATTTCATCAATCATCCTTGAAATATCAATGCACGGATTTGCTACGACCAGAGTAGTTATTTTACCTACCAAGATTGCATCATCTTTACTGAGAAGATCACCATCATCTCGATATAGCGTTCCATCTTCATCCTGCATTAACCGTTCAAGTTTATTCATTTTAACTCTACTCTATAAAATTATTTAGCACCACTTCACGGCCGCTTTACAGTAATGGGCAGAATCCCCGCCTCAAACTCCTGCAGCGCCAGCTCAATAGGGTTAAATTTTAACTTGTCTAAATCATCGCTGCTCAGCTTAAGCAAGAATGGCGCTCCCATCGCTAGCTGTAAGGCTCGCGAGCCGATCATCCGCGCCTTTTCATACTTGGTGTATTTGATCTCATCATTCATGGTAAAGACACCTGCTCCAGCACTGCTCTCAGTTCTTTGGCTTTCTCTATGGCCAGATCAATAATCGTGTCAACTTCTGTTAAGGTCAGGGTTCCTTCACCGCCTTTCTGCAAGGCCGAGATGGTACTGTTCTTGTCAATGGACACCGTCAGCCTGGCTTCAGCGGACTTTTCTTCCTCAATCAATGGATCAACCAGCAATTTGCCCTTGATTTTATAGATGGTAACAGAAACTGGCTCTTTGATGAGCGGCAAATATTTAGCCGTTTTTTGCTTGTAGTCAATAGCCCATGTTTTCGGATCAACCTGTGGAAATCGGGCTACTTTCAATGCCGCTAAAGTTGCCAGGTTTGCTGCATCAAATAGATTACCGTCATCATTGATGGAAATAATGTCTACGGTAACAAACCAGGCTCGCTCGCCAGGCACGATACATAAAGCTTTCAAGTCGATGGCTTTAGCTTCTCTTATGCCACGGTCAGTAACCCTAGCCAGCTCTACGGCCTTAATCCCTGGCGGCCCGGGCTCATATTCTGAGCTGGACAGTGGCAGCAATTCGGCATTGATCATAATTCCCCCTTGATCAGAAGTGTCATTGTAAGGCTTTTCAAGGGACAATTTCACGCCGGCCATTACCACCGTTTTGCCAATGGTTACTTTGGCTGAACCTTCTGCAGTCCAGGATAAATCTGTTTCAATCTGTATCGGCTGGCGGTATTCAGTAAACGGACGCAAATCCAGGCGCTTATCCAGCAGCGCCAATTCTTTAACTGCTTTAACATTAGTTACCATGGCTGCCCTCCTTAAAATATTCCTTCAGGGCAGCAATCTGCACTTGATGCACTTTTTCAATAGCTTCCTGGCCTAGTTTGAGGGCTTTCATTAAATTTTCTTTGGATATCTCCCCGTCCATCTGTAGCAAGGTAAGCTCCTTTGTATGATGGATCATAGCTATCGGAATATCCGAAACCACAGCTTGTTTTGATTCTTCGTTGAATTCATTGATGTGCTCTTCTTTATAGGTCAAGTCAGCAATAATTTTGTCGTCAGCCATGCCTACCGCCACTGCGCTGACTAAGTCTTTCATTGGTATCCCGGCATCAGCCAAGGCCATGGAGGCAGCAGTTATCGCCGCACACCTTGTTCCGGCATCAGTCTGTGGCAATTCTACGAATACATCAACTACGGAATTGGGATATTGTGACAAGTCAACTACCGGCTCCAGCGCTTTAGTCATGACCATGGCAATTTCTTGAGCCCTTCGGCTGCTTCCCGGCCGGATTCTTTCTCCGGAACCAGAGAAGGGCATCATGCTATAATGGCAGCGCAAAATGCCTTTTTTTGGATCGGCTAAAAATTTAGGATAGATTTCTCTGGGCCCATATACTGCTGCCAAAGCCCAGGTCCGGCCAATCTTAAACGAAGCTGACCCTTGGGCATTAGGGATTACTTTAGTTTTGGCTTCCATCGGCCGCAATTCATTATTTTTCCGGCCGTCTAAACGCTCTCGATAAACCATTATTGATTCCCTCCTAGGAATGATTCTATTTTTTCGGTCAACCCGGATAAATGCGATTTTTCTTCAATCATTTTTATAGCTCTTTCGGCCCTGACTTCTCCTTCAGGAGTGCCTAGGACCCAAATCAGGCCATTCTGGCCGACAGTTATTTCACAGCCGGTTTTTTCTTTAATTAAAGTGATCATGCTAGCTTTTTTACCGATAACCCGGGGAACTTTCTGGCTGTTGATTTCAATAATCCTCCCACCCTGGATTTTTTTCAACCCGGGCTCTCTCATGCTGACATCAATCAGCCGCTGTGAAGTTACGTTAACTATGCCTACTATCACATAATCATCGATGGCCAGAATCTTGCTTAAATCCTCTTCTTTCTTGATAAATCTGGTTGTGGCATCTTTAACATTAAGCATGGCTGAATAAGCAGTATTAGTATCTACGCGCCAGCCGGAGAAGGTTATGTCCATAATTCTGCCGATGATTTTATCGCCGACTTTAGGCAGGTAGGGCCCTGATAGGGGGATGACCTTGATCACCCGACCGGAAACATTAACAATTCCTAATAATTTAGAAAATATCTGGTGCTCTTCCCGATAGCAGTTTTCGCCAGGAACATAATCCAAGCCGCTAGCCAGAACTTCGCCAGGGACAACTATTTTTCTTTCTTCAACTAAAATTTCACTCATTTTAAAAGCTTCTCCGTTATTTTCTCTCGTACTTGGGCTAAAAATCAGGAGTTATTTAAAAAACTATTGGTGTTTTCAGAATATATTACCTTTTGGCCAGGAACTATGGTTTAGATTTGACTTTAAACCATCGGTGTTTTTGCCTAACGCAAACTATTCCTTAACTAAACAAGATTATTCTTTAACAAACGCTCTAATCTCATCATCGCTTAGCTTTCTAAAGCGCTTAGTTCTGACATCAACGTAAGCTGCGTCAACCCGTTCGACATTAAAATTATCCTTAAGGTATTCCTTCATGGCCCCAATCCCTAATTTTAATCCTTCCTGCACCGTTAAATTGGGCTTGTACTTCTTTTTCAGGATCTCATCAATTTCAGCTTCGCCTTCGCCGATGGCTGCCGCCCGGTACTGGAAATATAACCCGTAGGGCTCAGTCAGAAACAATCTGATGGTGCCATCTTCCTCTACTCCAGCCACCAACAACGAAACGCCAAAGGGCCGCAAACCAGCAGACTGGGTGCAGACCTGCTTTAAGTCGCAGATCTCTTTCACGATGCTCAAGACGTCAATCTTGGAGTCAAAGGTCACTGAATGCTGCTGCGCCCGCAACTGTGCTCTGTCCACTAAAACGCGGGCATCAGAGATTATTCCGGCCGCGGTAACAATGATATGGTCATCAACCTGAAACATCTTTTCAATGGCTTCAGGAACCATCAGCTTGGAAGTGATGCGCTTATCAGATACTAATACCACTCCGTCCTTGCAAGCTAGGCCTAAAGCCGAGGATCCCTGCCGGACCGTTTTCTTGGCATATTCCACCTGCAGCAGCCGGCCGTCAGGAGAGAACATGGTAATGGATCGATCATAACTCATCTTGTCCACGATTTGTTTTTGGTTATTCATAATAATGCACCTCTAATTTTAGTAGGATTATCTAGTTGGGTTAGTTATCTGCTTACCTTTTTAAGTATTCCGGAAGTAGTCACCGATTTAATGGCTACTGCCGATTTGCCGATCTCTTTAACTAGCATCAAGGCCGAGATTATTTCTTTCACGAAAAGATGGTTGACTTTCAAGACAAAGCGCTGGCCGGCATATTGCTCCTTGATAAAAACTGGAGATGATTTAGCCAGGCCTAGCTGGCCAATGAACTCTTTAATCGCCAGAATGGCTGCCGCTTCCACCTCTGAAGACTTAAATTCCCGGTCAGAGATTATTTCAAACAGGACGTACCTCTTTTTTTGCCTTAGGGAAGGAAGCAGGGCCATCTTAAATCATCTATTCGTCGCCATTTATCAGACGTGATTTACCCCACAAATTCTTCCTCTAAATTATCCATCGTAACAGAGTCTGAATCATCTTCCATTGAGTCCTCAGCACCGGCAGAATCTGGCTGAGGCTTAGATCCAGCTCCGAAAACTTCTGGATCGTTGGAAAATACTTCCATAGAAGCGCTTTTGACGACTTCTATTTTACCGAACTTGCCGGTCGACAACTGCTTTTCCTCCCTAAATTCAGAACACCAGCCGTTTTGCAGGTGGATTTTGTCACCAACATTAATTTTGTCAATATCCTCATTCCAGAGAGTTAATTTGATAGCGCCGGAACCATCTTTCACTTTAGCATTGCAGACCTTGCCTTTCTTGCCGAACTTTTCAAATTCGCGCGGCTCTTCTTTATCAACGACTTCCAGGATCAGGTCAATATTCCCTTGATTTGGCTTTATGTCTTTAACTTCCATGTTGATTCACCCCTGAGAAACTCCAGCCAGACGTATTATATATAATTTTCTGTTGGCTGTATGCAATTGAGGCTAAGGGTGATTCTATGAAGCTTATCACTTAACCGAGGCGCCAAAGATAGCCTTGAGAACATAAGACTTATTAAAACTAACAACCCCCCAGCTTGACTGCCATAAAGCAGACCTGGTTTGGCTAAAAAACAGGGCTATAATCCCTCCCTGATTTAATCACTTTTTTCCAACAACTTCCGCGCATGGACTAAATGAGCATAATATTTCTGCTTGACTGCTTCCGGCAGCCGCCGGTAAAGCTCAAACATCTCCCGATAATTGCTGTTTTGGTCAGCCAAGCTGCCCTTGCCGATATTCAGCACCAGCAATTCCATCTTCTTGTCGGCCTTTAACTTACGCTCAATTCGCTCCCTGATCTCAGTAATGTTAGCATAAAAGTTAGGCTTGTGGCGTTCAGCCAGCCGGGTGTATAAATTATAAATCTCTTGATAATACTGCTTCATTTTTTCGATGGATTCCCCTTGAGTTATGGAAGGCACCAGCTGCAGCTTTTTTCTCAGCCGGCTAGAGGATGAAAAAAAATGAACATAAAGTATAATTAAGGCCATCACAGCTAGAGCCAAAGCCAGGGACAAATATCCGATTTTTAACCTCTGGTCTGAAATAGCATAATATAATATGATTAACACTGCTATAGCGATTGGTATAATTATCAGGAAAATTATTGAGCCGCTTACCGCTTTCTTGTCCATCTGCTGAAGAAGATAATTTTTATATTTAAATGTTTATCTGGGCCGGCTCTGTAGAATTGCTGCCTGCTGCAGGAAAGTTAGCAGGGTATTTCAAACCAAGAAGAAATTATCTTACAACTGGCCCTAAGCTCTCAAATTTAAATTTATCTTCCATCGCCAGTAGAAGTTTCATCTTCAAATCTTCAATTTTAACTCGAATCTGTTTGGTGCTCTCTCTGTCCCTAATGGTCAGAGCTGCATCCTGCAAACTTTCAAAATCGATTGTAACACAAAAATTAACCCCCATTTCATCAGCCCGGGCGTATCTTCTGCCAACAGAGCCGGAAGCATCAAAATAAGCAGAATAAGGCCTGAACTCTTCATAAACAGCTTCAGCCTTAGCCAATAATTCAGGGTTATTTTTTACTAGCGGCAAGAAAGCATAATCGTAAGACCCAAAGTGTTTTGGCAAATGCAATACTACATTGCCCCTGTTCGCATCTTCTTCATAATTCAGGTCCAGCAAGGCATAAACATTCCGATCTACGCCAAAACTTAATTCCAGAACGTGCGGGATAAATTTTTTGCCGCTTTGCTCATCAAAAACTTCCATCTTCTGGCCGGAAACAATTTGATGGCCTTTAAGATCGTGGTCAGTTCTATAGTGCAGGCCGCCCATTTCCGTCCAGCCGTGTTCACGCAGCTCTATCTCGATGTCAAAATGGTACTGGTTATAGAAAGCTTTCTCTTTGTCATTTAATTCATAAAATCGAAATTTCTTTTCTTTAATCATTAGAACATCAAAATAAAATTGCTGTATCTTAACCAAGTGATAAACATAAAATTTTGGCAAGCCCTTCTCCACCAATTCTTGCGCAGTTATTTTCTTAGCGCCAGCCTCTCTGTCTTTTAGCTGCATCAGGCTTAACTTATAATCTTTAACCGCAGCAAATTGCGGATGTTCATTGATCTTCTCTGGATTAAAGAAAATCTGCAGCTCTGCCTGCGTGAATTCTCTCTGCCTCAAAGTTAAATTTCGGGGCGAAATCTCGTTGCGGTAAGCCCGGCCAACCAAAGCTAGGCCTAAAGGAAGCTTGTTTCTTAGCAGCTCGTACTGCAGTTTAAAATTTACGTAAGGAGATTGGGCCGTTTCCGGCCTTAAATACGCCTGCTGTGTCTTCCCTACACCAGTTTTAACCGGGAACATCATGTTAGTTACAGAAACCGGCTGCAGCTTTCCACCGCACTGGGGGCAGGGCAGCTTATTCTTTTCAATCTGCGCCGTTAATTCTTCCGGCGACAATTCTGCGGCTCTCCGGCCCAGCTTCTGTTCCAGCAACAGGTCTGCGCGTTCAGTAAATTCACATTTAGAGCAATTAACTACTGGGTCGATAAAATGGTCCAGATGGCCGGAAGCCTTGAACACGTTAGCGGGCATAATGTTGGCCGTCTCAATCTCATGGAAATTATCGTTTAATGACAAGAAGCATCTTCTCCAGGCATTTTCGAAATTATGTTTTAATTTTGTCCCCAAATGGCCGTAGTCATAGAAGCCGGAAAGCCCGCCATAGATTTCACTAGATTGGTAAATGAACCCTTTCTTTTTCAGGAAGGCCGCAAAGTCAGGCATGGTTAATCTGTAAGAAGAGAAGTTTATTAAGTTTATTGTGGAAATGGCTCTGTAGAATATGTAGTTAGCATCAATTTGCGAAGCACTACTATCGTTAAATATTCGGCTGACAAGAGGGTTGCCTCATCCGGAGAATGTCAGCCTTTACCTGACAGAATCAGGTGCTGAGCCTTATGCTAACCGAGTGCAACGAGATTTTCTACAGAGCCCCCACTTGCAAAAGTTTTATAAATAACCTCAACCTTCCTGATAAATATAACATTAAGGTGTTAGATATTCTTGTGAGTTATGATGGATAAGCAATTAAAAACAGGTACAACGACAGTAGGAATCGTCTGTAAAATGGGTGTTGTTCTGGCTGCTGACATGCGAGCTACAGCTGGAACTATGATTGTAGATAAGAGAGCTGAGAAAGTTCAGATAATGTCTGACGATTTCGCCTTAACTTGGGCAGGCAACGTTTCTGACGCTCAACTAATGACTCGCTTAGCCAGGGCCGAGCTAAAGCTTAAAGAAGTGCGTACCGGCAAGCCTCCTTCAACAAAAGAAGCCGCTAATTTGTTGGCCGGGCTACAATATTCTAGCATCAGAAGGCCCAGCATGCTGCCGGGGATAGCCCATTTTTTGTTAGGTGGGAGAGATGCTCATGGCGTGCATTTATATGACTTGTTCCCGGACGGAAGCGTGACTAAAATTACAGACTATGTCAGTTCCGGTTCTGGAAGTGTCTTTGCTTACGGCGTATTGGAAACCAATTATGATGCTAACTTGTCAATAGAACAAGGCGTTCAGTTGGCAGTAAAAGTCATTAACACGGCACTGCAGAGAGACAGCGCTTCCGGCAACGGGATTAATGTTGTGGTGGTAAGCGCGGAAGGCGTCAAGAAGGTTATGACAAAAGAATTGATTGCTAAGTTGTGAGGATGGTTTCTCGGTTATTAATTATTTTTTTAAGGATTTGAAATGGCAGATATTTTGAAGGAAATTACCAAGGGGCTGCCCGAGGGAATGATTAACGATGCGGCTTTCGAAGGAGCTAACATTATTTTGTACACTAAAAACAAGGATTATTTTTTAGACAATAAAGGCACCATCAGGGAAGCGGACCGGGAATTTAAGAAGCGTATTGAGTTGAGGCCGGACCAGTCCTTATGCTTAGAGCCGGAAAAAGCTGAAAAAATAATCAGGGGGATGGTTCCTGAAGAGGCCGGGATACAAGAGTTTATCTTTGATTCTCCGCGTTCTCAGGTAGTTATTCATGCCGATAAGCCCGGGCTGGTTATTGGCAAGCAAGGCGAATTATTGAAAGAAATCGCGGCTAAGACTTTTTGGGTTGCTATCATCAAAAGAATGCCGCCGATCAGGTCCAAGCTGATTGAGAGCATCAGGGCAGTATTATATGAAAATGCTGACGAGCGCAAGAAATTCTTGAATAAGACTGGCCATCGTATCTATGATGGCTGGCTGCGGGAAAAAAAGCATGAATGGATTCGCTTATCATGCTTGGGCGCTTCACGGCAGGTAGGCAGGACTTGTTTTCTGGTTCAGACGCCGGAATCGAGGATAGTTATCGACTGCGGGATAGACCCGGGCCAGGAAGGCCCTGAATCGTATCCCTTTCTGGATGCGCCGGAATTTAATATCAGCGAGATTGATGCGGTCATTGTAACGCATTCTCATTTAGACCATTCGGCGATGATCCCTTATTTGTTTAAGTATGGCTACACCGGCCCAGTTTACTGCACTCTGCCCACCCGCGACGTGATGGCCTTGCTGCAATTGGACATGATAAAAATTATGAGAAGCGAGGGCAAGGAGCCGATTTATACCAGCGAGGAAGTAAAAAAGATGGTTCTTCATACCATCTGCCTGGATTATGATGAAGTGGCTGACATTACTCCGGATGTAAGATTGACATTCTATAATGCCGGGCATATTTTAGGCAGCTCCATTGTCCACTTGAACATCGGCAATGGGCTGCATAACTTTGCTTACACTGGAGACATGAAATATGCACGCACTAATGTTCTTGAGCCGGCTAACACCCAGTTCCCGCGGATTGAAACCCTGATGATCGAGTCTACTTATGGTGGCAAGGATAATATAATGGCTGAAGAAGAAGCCGATGAATATCTAACTAAAGTTATCAAAGATACTTTTGCGCGGAGCGGCAAAGTGCTGATACCAGTTCTCGGCTCGGGAAGAGCACAGGAAGTGATGATCATGGTCGAGCGCTTAATGCG
>DATDXK010000037.1:0-8784 GCA_035289345.1 Candidatus Nanoarchaeia archaeon | reverse complement strand
GTGAAACCGCCTCACCTCGCCATAAATGACAAGGTTTCAAAAGAGGCGGTTTCTCAACTACGCATTTTTAGCATGCAAAAATTTCGCCCTAAAGGGCGGGGTTTTACACCCAGCGAAATTTTTTGCATAATCGAACTTTTTCAGCCATTTTTATATATAGCTAGTGATAATAATTGTACAAAAATATATCACGCTAGCTGTAAATCAATTAATTTAATGCCTCTGTTTATTTGTATCTGTTTATTCTCTTGTGCTAAAGACCCAGACTGAATACGTACGCTTTTTAGAAATATTTAAGAATAATCTTCCCTTCACTGGCGCTATGGACCAGCAGACCTTAATCAGGAATTATTTCGCTTTCTTCAAGAAAAAAGGGCATGCTCTCATCGAATCGGCCTCATTGATTCCCTTGAATGACCCCTCGGTATTATTTAACACGGCTGGAATGCAGCCGTTAGTGCCTTACCTGCTAGGGCAAAAACATCCTTCCGGCCGGCGGCTAGTTAACGTCCAGAAATGCCTCAGAATGGTTGATTTTGAAAGTATCGGGGATGACACCCATAATACTTTTTTCCAGATGCTGGGTAACTGGTCCTTGGGAAATTATTTTAAGAAAGAAGCTATTGAATGGAGTTTTGAATTTCTTACTAAAAATCTCAACATCCCTTTAAGCTTGTTGGCCTTTACAGTCTATGAAGGCGATGCTCAAATTCCCAGAGATGATCAATCATTTAAGCTGTGGAAGCTGCAAGGAGTTTCTGTGAAAAGAATAGCATATGTTGGCCAGGACAATTTTTGGAGCGCCGGTGAGACCGGGCCTTGTGGTCCTTCCACGGAAATATTTTATTGGACCGGCAATAAGACAGCTCCTGAATTGTTTGATTCGGAAGATCCTCGCTGGATAGAAATCTGGAATAACGTGTTCATGGTGTATGACCGCAAACCAGCCGGTAAATTGGAACCGCTAACACAGAAAAATGTAGATACGGGGATGGGCGTGGAAAGGACGATTGCCGCCATTTCTGGAAAGAGCAGCGCTTACGAAACTACTTTGTTTCAGCCGCTGATCAAGAAAATTGAAGAGATCAGCACAGCAAGATATGGCAGTAAAAAACGGGAGATGAGGATCATCGCTGACCACTTAAGGGCGGCCGTTTTTATTTTAGGGGATCAGAACTGGGTCGTGCCGTCAAACCTGGATCGTGGTTATGTCTTGCGCCGGCTAATCAGGAGGGCAGTCCGGTTTGGCAGGATGATTGGGATTAAAGATTTTTTCACTTCTGAGATAGCCCAGATAGCAATTAAGGAGTATGGCCAAGATTATCCTGAATTAGCTGAGAATACTTATAGGATTCTGTCTGAGCTTAAGCAAGAGGAAGAAAGATTTGCCCGAACCTTGGAGAATGGCCTGAAAGAGTTTAATAAAATGGCGGCGCAAGCCGAGGTCATCAGCGGCAAGGAAGCTTTCCTGTTATTTCAATCGTATGGCTTTCCCCTGGAGATGACCCAAGAGCTGGCTCTGGAGCAGGGAATTACCGTTGATGAAGTTGTGTTCAAGGAAGAGTTTGCCCAGCACCAGGGCTTGTCCAGGACCGCTACGGCAGGAAAGTTCAAGGGAGGCTTAGCTGACAATTCGCCGATTGTAACTAGGATGCATACGGCCACGCATCTGTTGAATGAGGCCTTACGAAGAGTTATTTCTACCGAAATCAAGCAGAGGGGAAGTAATATCACTGCCGAAAGGCTGAGATTTGATTTTAGTTTTCACCGGAAACTGACTTCAGAAGAAATTAAGAAAGTTGAAACTGAAGTTAACCAGATAGTTAAGCAGGGCTTGGAAGTAAGAAGGGAAGAAATGTCTAAGGATGAAGCGCTCCAGATTGGAGCGCAGATGGAATTTGGCGCTAAGTATCCGGAGCGGGTTTCGGTTTATTTTGTGGGCAATTATTCAAAGGAATTCTGCGGCGGGCCGCATGTCAAAAATACTAAGGAAATCGGCCGGTTCAGGATAGTGAAAGAAGAAAGCTCTTCCGCCGGTGTGAGAAGGATTAAAGCGGTGGTAGGGGAAAGGTAATTTTCTGATGGCAAAATCCAGCCTGACGGGCCTACTTTTAGCTGCAGTGGTGGGCTGTAGCTCGCCAGAACGTAATAACGGGCTTGACGAAGAGCAGCAGATCAAGGAATCGGAACTGGTCCAGCTGGTAGAAAAACCTTTAAGAAAGTCTAGGTTTTATGATAAAGATTCCATTAATTCTTTCCTTAACCGGAATTTAGGGGTGGTAATAGCGATCCAGGAAAACGTTTTTGACATAACCTATACTAATCTTCCAGACGTTTCAGTCATGACAATAGATTATCCAATTGCTGGAGTTTATGATCAGAGGACCGAGAGCATTTATATTTCGTCGATAGCTGACCACTTTTACGGATTTAGGGGAGCCTTGGACCATGAGCTAGGCCATTTTTACACCCATCAGATAGCTAAGCGTCTGGCGATAGAATGTGATTCGTTCATCATGGGGAATACGGACAGGGAGGAGATAGCCAGCTTCTTAATTAGCGAAGGAATTGCTGAATATTTTAGCCAGACCATTCACGGGGAATCGGCCGCTAATGAAAGCAGCCGGCCCAATGATGCCTTGCACTGGAATGAGCGGGAGTTTTATGCTGGCGGTTATAAATTAGTGAAGCCGATACTGGATCTGGATGTCAAGACTGGAATTGAATACCTGCTGGCGCATCAGCCAGTAAACGATCTGCAAGACCTGCCGGGGTACCAAATCCAGGCGGTAAAAGAGGTTTGCAAGAGCCTAAATTTAAAGAACAATAAGTAAACCGCAACACTAACATGGCCTAATGTTTATTAAATGCGAAAGATGCAGCAGTGAAATGGATTTTATCAAGCAGAAATATTTTTGCCAGAACTGCCATTTTGTCAAGTCATGCTGTGATGGGGGAGATTGCTATTGAATGGTTATTGGTACCTGTTCATCAAATTTCCTCAAATTAGAATCTTCATCAGCTCAGGAATCTTCATCAGCATACTATTACTGCTAGCTTGATAATGATTTCACTGATATTGCCGGGCTTATCAATGGCCCAATATTTCCAGTGCGGCTTTTTCCACCAGCTGTGAAATTTAAGGTTAACCCGACCTTTAAAAAATATTTCCATTAAATGGTGGTCTAATACCGTTCTTAAAAATGACCGTCTTGGTTCTGGGAGAGCCGGATTGTAAGGATCGTCTCCGGTGCTTAGCATCACCATTCTTCCAATTCCATCTTCAGTAGGCTCAATCCGCTCATAGGCCAAAGAGAACCCTTTCTGATAATCCTTAAGAGGAAAGTGAAACACTTCCTCGACGTCAATAAGCAAAGATAACCCCGATTTGTCTTTTTTAAAATCAATAGTTCTATTTTCCAGCCCTTCGTTAACCTTAACTGTGCCGCCACGGGAGCCAACTAGCCTGATATACAAGAAACTGGGACTGTAATTGTCCAGGCACAATCTTAGATTCTTAAAATCTAATCTTTTAGGCATCCAGTACTGTTCCATGATGATAATAATGTGGCAATTTATGTTAGCCGCTATAAAATGAATGCGGTAGCCGAGATTTGAACTCGGGTCACAGCCTGTTTGTGTAACAGACAGTTCAATTACCTTAAATTGCTGTTATTGGCAAGGCCGCATATTAGTCTGAGCAATTACAGCTAATCTAGATGCTGTAGCCAATTACTATAGCTCATCTAACCACTATACTACTACCGCGCGGTTGACAAAAAAGGTATTTAATTAATAAAGCTTTTTATAGTTCAGGCTTATTTTGCTGGAAATGAAGAAATTATGTTTTCTAGCTCCATTATTATCTTCCTGCTTGGCGCAGCCTGGTTCAGCAGCTAATCCAGATTCTCCGGAATGCTTGGTTGAAGCTTTAATTCCTAAAAAAACAGAAAATTACGGTTCTGAAAACACTGAATATTATGGCCTACATCAGATTTCAGCAGCAATTCTGGGGTCATCCACTGGCAGCTTGCCTAGTTTGCTTTACCGAATAAAAGTTGTTGCCGATGATTCTCGGCAGGCCATAACGGCTACGTGCATCGACCTGCCGCCGTGGGGAGATGTAGATGTAGCTTACAAGATGCGTCGGGGAGAGCCAGTACGCTACCTGCAGCCAAACAACCAGAGCTTGCAAGAATTCCATACCCTGGCACTGGAAGCTTTGGAAAGATACTATTGCCTTGGCCAGCCGCTGTTTATTGCCGGGAAGGATTATCTTTCTTTCCAGAACGCTTTTGAAAAAATAGTCCAGAATTAAACCCAAGGTTAAACATAAACCAGTTAAAAACAAACAAAAGAAAGATTAAAAAAATAAAAAAAATTAAGATCTAGCTAGGCTAAACACTGATTTTAAGGCCACAATGATTGTTGCGGGCACAAATAGTGTTAATATTCCTTGCAACATATTATTGATTACTGGCTCTACTGCGCTGAAAGCTCCAGCTTCCAGACCCAGAAAAGATACCAGCGTCAACACTGTGCCTCCAGTTAAGAAAGCTGCAGTTTCGTCATGGGTTATGTTTAGTAATCCAACTATTACGCCTAATAGAAAAACTATCCACAGCATGGTTGTTTGGTATGTTCCAGTTAGACCTAGGCCTAAAAGCACTGCCAACACTAACCCCACTAAGAAAGACCAACTTCCAACTAGACGAGCTCCATTCATTCCTCTTTTTGCCACTTATTGTTCACCTCTTTTTTTATACGCATAAAGGATTAAGCTAATCCCTTGCTAACATTAATTGCTTTTAATGTATACATCCTAGTAAATTTTTTTAGTTTAAAAAGTTTGTGGTGGTTTGGGCTCTGTAGAAAGTGTAGTGGCCATCAATTTGCGAAGCATCTTCTGGTGCAAAATTACACCGGCTAGGGGGATGTCCCTTACGGGGATGGTCGGTTATCAGCCTTAAGAAGCTAATGCTGAGCCCGATGGCCACCGAGCGCAGCGAGACTTTCTACAGAGCCGTTGCATAAATAAAATTTGAATAATCAAAGATTAAAACTTTGCTACAACTTCTTGAAACAATTTAGCAATTCTCGATTAAGAATTAATTATGCAACAAAGCAGCTTATTAAATTAAATGTGACAAATCATTCTTTGCTAAACCAGATCAAAAACTCTTTATCCTTGATTTTAAATTTCTCAGTGATGGCGCCAATACCTTGATCATTGGAAATAGTTAGGCTTTTTGCACCTACTTTAAGCTTGATTTCTTTAATGAAGGGCTTCAAATCCAGGCTAGTTTTCACCTGCAATTTGATCCGGTCAGCTTTCTGCAGCCCAGACTTCTTTCTTGATTGCTGAATGTTTCTTATTAATTCCCGGGCAAAGCCTTCCAACTCTAATTCCGGCGTAATTTGATTATTAACATAAACCAGGCCCAGCTGACATTCAGCTTCACTATACCCAGAAGGTACAATCCTAGAGACGTTTATCAAGTCCTTGGTGATAGTAATTTTAGTCTTATCAACAAAAAAAGCATAAACTTTTTTTTGTTCAATCTCGGCCAAAATGTTCTGATGATTTTTATTAATCTCAGCTATAATTTTTGGCGACAATGAGCCATAGAGCGGCCCAATCCTGCCTGGATCGGCAGTAATAGTTGTAACAACACCGGGAAGAGATCCCTTAACCACCACAGATTTGGCGTTAGTCTGCTTTTTTAATAAGTTTAGCATCCGCTTAATCGTTCTTTTAGTTTCCGTATCGCTGCTTACAATTATAATCTCCTGCACCGGCCAGCGCAAGTTCCGCTTAATTTTTTCCCGGGCATTCAAAGAAGCCGTGATGACCTGTTGTGCCGCTTCCAGGTCATGCTCTAAATCAGCATCAATCAGCCGTTCCTCAGCTCTAGTCCACTGATAATGGCTGATGCTTTTTTCCTTCAACACAAATTCTTCTTTCAGGTTAAGATAGATCGCTTCAGAGATAAAAGGAGAAACCAGCTGAAACATCTTCAGGATTTCCAGCAGCACGGTATAAATGGTATAGATGCATCTCTGTTTTTCATCCTTGGAGCCAACTGAACTTTTTTCCCTGGTTATCTGGATGTAAGTCCGGCTTAATCCCAAATATAATTCTTCAATGGGCTTAACAATTTCATCTAAGCGATACTTTTCCAGCAGATTGGTTACAGCCCTGATAGTTGAATGCAGCTTTGAAAAAAGGTATCTCTCTTCAAGATCTAACCCATTTAAATTAAGATCCTTAGGATTCTTAGGATTAAAATTCTTTTGATTAACATGGTTTTCTCTGGCCAGGTTAATCAGCAACTTATGAATGTTCCACAAAATGTGCAGCTGTTTTTCTTTCACGCTGCATTCTTCCCAGCTAAAATTAATGTCTTCCCCAGCGGCAGTCTGGAACATATAATATCGCAGCACGTCTGCTCCATATTTGCCAATTAGCTCATCGGGGGTAATGATGTTTCCCAGCGACTTAGACATTTTTGTTCCACCAATATCAGTTAAAAAACCGTTCATGTACACGTTCTTGAATGAGGGCTTATCAAAAGCTAGAAAGGAAGCCACCATCAGCAGGTTAAACCAGCCCCGGATTTGGTCTTTGCCTTCCAAGATAAAATCTGCCGGAAAATATTTCTTAAACAGGTCTTTGTTTTTCGGATAATCCAAACAGTTCCAGGAGACTGTCCCGGCGTCAATCCAGACATCCAGCACATCAGGAATTCTGGCATAGGTTTGGCCATTTTTTTTAATTGTTATTTTATCAATTCCCGGCAGATGCATCTCTGCTACTTTTCTTCCAGCTAATTTTTCCAGCTCAGCCAAGCTGCCGATAACTAAATAATCACCAGTTTCAGCCTGCCAGATTGGTACGGGCGTTCCCCAGTAGCGCTGTTTGGTGATGGAATTGTCCCTTAAATTTTCCAGCCAGGAGTTAAAAGCATTTTTGGCTGCCGGAGGATTCCAGTGAATATCCTGGTTAGCTTTCAACATTTTTTCCTTGAGGTCTTCTATCCTAAAAAACCATTGCTTGGTGGTCCTGAAAATAACCGGCTGATGGCTTCTTTCTCCATGCGGATAATCATGCACATACGATTCCTGAGCCACTATGGCGCCGGCTTGGGCAATCGCTTGGATAAATTTATCGTCATCAGTTTTAGCCTTCCAGCCATTATAGAACCCAAAATCCTGAAAATAGCCTTCTTCGCTGATGCAATTGAAAGGCGGCAAGTGATAGTGGTGGCCTACTTCATAATCTTCCGGCCCGCAACCAGGAGCACAATGCACTATGCCCGTGCCGGTGGAAGCATCAACGTACTCAGTGCTTAACAATACTGAGTATAACTTTTTATTCTGCTGCAGTTCAATGGGAAGATACGGCTGGACATCCAACGGGTGAAGATATTTCTGCCCTTCCCACTTTTTCCCTTTATGCTTTTCCTTGACAGCGTATTTTTCAACTTTGGCTTTAGCCAGAACTGATTTTAGTCGGTCTTCAGCGATGACCCATAACTCTTTTCCTACTTTAACTTCAACGTATTCCAGCTCTGGATTGACCATCAGCGCTAAGTTTAAAGGAATGGTCCAGGGAGTGGTGGTCCAAACGATAAAATATTTAGAGGAATCATCGTGATGCTGAAATTTAACATAAATGGCCGTATCAGTAATTGATTTATATTCCAGCTCATGTTTAGCCACAGCAGTCTGAGTGGCCGCATCCCAGGGCATGGTCCTCAACCCTTGGTAAAGCCGGCCTTTTTCATGGGCCGTTTTAATCAGGAACCATTCCGCTTCCATGAATTGGTTGGTAATGGGCTGGTAGGGATTGGAAAAGTCCAGAGTGATGGCTAGCCGCTGAAAATCTGCATTCATCTGGCGCATCATGTCTATGCACCAAGCCCGGCATTCTTTCATGAACTTGGAAAGGCCGAAAGCTAAAATATCTTCCTTATTTTTCAGATTAAGCTTGCTCATCACCTTCTGTTCGGTAGGCAGACCGTGCATGTCATAGCCCATCCGGTCCCAGACGGCATATCCTTGCATCCTTTTGTAGCGCAGAATGATATCTTTCATGGCCGTCTGCCAGGCTGTTCCGATATGAACTCGGCCAGAAGTATAGGGTGGTCCCTGCAAGAAATAGAACTTTTGGTTATTTTTATCACGCTTGCGGAGCTGCTCTACTATTTTGTTATTCTGCCAGTAGATTAAGATTTGCGGCTCCAGAGTTTTATGATCATAATTTTCCCACTTCATCCAAGTCTAGAGTAGCAGCTTATTTAAAAAAGTAGCGAAAGTGCGTATGTGTTTAGTTGCCGAGACGGCCACTGCCTTATACGAGTGTTTAATTACTGTCGGAAGCGCCTGCTAATGGTATGGGCCGTTTCCGCTAGGAAACTCACGAACGCCAGTGGCTTGAATTACAGGGGAGGCGCCGCATATTCATGGCTTTAGGATCTAATAGAAAGTTAGCTTTGATTTATTTGATGCAAAAAATTTCGCTGGGTGTAAAACCCTGCCCTTTAGGGCGAAATTTTTGCATGCTAAAAATGCGTAGTTGAGAAACCGCCTCTTTTGAAACTTCGTCATTTATGGCGAGGTGAGGCGGTTTCACGCATTTTTAGCATTTAACATAATAAAATAATCGTTTAATATCCAAATAATCCTTTTTTTTGAACCGGCTAAGATTCAGGGCATCTTTTTCAGGTTCTCCAAAGATTCTGGCGGTATCAATATCCACAATCTTAGCCCTCTTAGCTGCCA
>DATDXK010000036.1:0-17918 GCA_035289345.1 Candidatus Nanoarchaeia archaeon | reverse complement strand
GCAAAAAATTTCGCTGGGTGTAAAACCCCGCCCTTTAGGGCGAAATTTTTGCATGCTAAAAATGCGTAGTTGAGAAACCGCCTCTTTTGAAACCTCGTCATTTATGGCGAGGTGAGGCGGTTTCACGCATTTTTATCATAACCAATTCTGTCTCTCTGCTTAGTATGACAAAATACAGTTCAGTTAAAAAATATTACTAATTATTTTCAGATTCCACACCACATCACGCTTATCACAGCAGGCTTAACTATCATTCCATCTTTTTTCTAATGATTGATAAATTTCTGGCCGCTTAATCACTTGCTTTATTACTCGTTCTAAGGTATTAGTAAGAGCTCCACTAAATTCTCTGCTTTGGTCGCTGCCATATTGATGGTCCAGTTCATGCAGGTAAGTTGCCAAGGCATTATGGTACGGTGCGGTTAGGGTTTCTTTAGCCATCCAGACAAATGTCTCTTTATACTGCCCCATGATGATATTCTTTTCCGATTCCTGGCTAAAAACCCAGATCATTTTTGGCGACTGGCCTAAGTGCCTGGCGGAATCATACAATATTTCCATCTTCTGGCGGTCTTTTGGTGAGGGTTCAATTCTATAATGCTCTTGCAAAGCCCTGAATTTTTCAGACGTGGTGATCATTCCAATCATGGAGAGTTCGCTGTTGCAGATCACATAACCCTGCGCTTTCAAGGCCCGTTCGTAATTTAAACCGTTAAGGCATTGGGCTAGGTATTTCTGGTCAAAGGTAAATCTTACTTTATCCAGACTCATCTTTTCTGCGATAGCTTCCAATATAAGAGGGCCAATCTGCTTGCCATAATCAGAGCTTTCGGTCCAAATCGGCTCCAGCGCATACAAAGCGCTCTCCAATTCCTTTCTGTTGGCTGACCCCACTAAGAGGCCAATTATTTTTTCCAGTTCGCGCCTGGTTACCACGCCCCGATCACGGTCTTTCTTTAATCCACTATTTTTCCATTTCCAAATGGAGACAAATTCTACATTATTCCATCTTTCTTCTTCAAGATGCCTTCTTTGCCCGGCAAAATAAAAGTTGCCTGTCGGTATTCTGTCTTTCGATAACTTTTTTTGGGGGGAGGGAGGGCCAAGAAACTTGAATCCGCCGACCCCCTTAACATCCAGGACCGGATTAGCAAAATCAGGGTTGTTAGAATGATAAAACAAGTCTCTGGCCTCGACAAAAGCTTGGGCATATTTTTTATTGCTTACCTGAAGCTCTACAAAATTACCACTGATTGCTTCTCTCTTTTTGCTGCATTCTGCAAACAGGCCTTTCTTTCTCTCAACATAATCATCTTCGGGTATTTTATCCATTAAAAAATCGACGACCCAGTCTTGCGAGCCGAACCTTACTCGTGAAAACCCGTAATCCCTGAGCAGGACCAAGGCCAGGATTTTAGCTCCTTCCCCCATTCCTCCCGCAGAAAGGAAATTATCTGTTTTAGTGGTTGCTCCCAGATGCAGCAGCTGCCTAAAATCATAACTGCCATTGCCCTGAATTCTAACCACATAGCTTTGAAGCCCTTCCGTTTTAATCTTTACCTCCACTCCATCAAGCGTCTGCTTATTGCTGTCAAAGAAGTTCTGCAGGGTGTCTCGGGCAGCTTTTTCCAAATCCCAGTTGACGCCATAGCTTTCCAGAATACCTAGATATCTTTTTTGAAAAACAACCGGATTATCTTCGTGCTGGCTACTATCATAGTTGGCATCAGCATCGTCAAGCCTGCTTTCCAAGGTTCTTTCTTTTTTTCGGAGCAGCCATTCGGTAAACATCTTTAGGCTAGGGCCTAAGTTATTTTATAAGCATAGCTATATGTTTCTATGTTCAGGCTGAATGCATCCAGGCTTATGCTAAAATCTTCTGTTTCAAAAGTTATTTAAAGAAATAATCAGAAAATATAGCCCGATGAAAGAACGGCGGCTGGAAGAAGATAAGCAGGCAAAAATAGCTTCGTCTAGCAGCCAGCCAACTGGCATTAACCAGCCCACAGGCATTAATTCTTCCACGGGCATTAACCAGCCTACAGGCATTAATTCTACGGGTATTAACGTAACAGTGATCCTCCCCACTTATAATGAGGCCAGCAACATTATTCCGTTAATTAACCGAATCCATACGGCTTTGGAAGGATATTCTAAGGAAATCTTAGTCGTAGATGATAATAGCCCGGACCGGACCTGGGAAATTGCCCAGGGCATAACCGACAAAGATGTCTGCGTCATCAGAAGAATTGAAAATCGCGGCTTGGTGAAATCAATCAGCTGCGGCCTTGAACGGGCTAAAGGCCGATATGTGGTATGGATGGATGCCGACCAGTCCATGCCGCCGGAAGTTATTCCTAAATTGATTTCAGAATTGTCGAGCTGGGATATTGCTGCCGGCTCCAGATACGTGAAAGGTGGAAAAGATTTGCGGCCAGCGCTCAGGACCGTTACCAGCAGAATGTTTAACCTTTATGCCAACCTAATTTTAAATTTCAAAATTCTGGACTGGACCACCGGGTTTATCGCTGCCCGGAAAAGTGTTTTTAACACTTTATCGTTAAGAGATTCAATTTATGGCGAATACTGCGTCCATTTTTTGTACCAGGCAAACCAGCAAGGCTTCAAAATCAAGGAAATTCCTTATTCTTTCGTTGACCGGCTGGAAGGAGAATCAAAAACGGCCGCCAAATTAACTTCGCTTCTAAAATTCGGCTGGATTTATGGAAAAAGAGTTCTGCAATTAAGGTTCAGAAGATGAATTAGTAAACAGCATAAAAAAGCATAAAAAATAATTTAAGATATTTGAGATATAAATGGCCAAAATAATCCTGTTCACCCAGAACACCATGGCTTCGGTGGTAGCCAGCCGGGAGATCATCAGGAAAAACCATGCTCAGATTTCAGCTGTCGTATTAGCCAGCCAGCTGAAAGGCGAATCAGTTAAGGATCAGGCCAAAATTGCCTACAAATTAATTAAGAAATCATCACTAAGCTTTTTTGGTTATAAGTTAGTTGAATCTCGGCTATACAATCTGCTGCTGAAAGGGCATCGGCTGGTGAAGAGCAGAAAATACCTTAATGATGAGGCTAAAACAATTGAAGAGCTGGCTGAAAAGCATAATTTGCGGCTGATTAAGGCCAATGATCTTAGCAGCCAGGAATTCTTAGGCCAAATTAAGGACTTAAACCCAGATTACATTTTATGCTTAGTATCGCAGATACTTAAGAAAAATGTTTTTGAAACGCTGGGAAACAGATTGATCAATGCCCATGGCTCTTATTTGCCTGAATACCGCGGCGCAGCGCAGTATGTGTTTTACCTAAAGAATAATGATCCCCAGTTTGGTGTAACGATCCATTTCATGGAGCCTGGCCTTGATTCAGGGCCAATTATTTTTCAGCGAAAATTTGCTTACGACCGAAACGGCTCAATGTATAAATTGCATCACCAAATAGCCTGGCAATTTGGCCAGATGCTTAACGAGTTTATGGAAAATTATGCTTCACTGCCGCAAATAAAAACTATCGTGCAGGATGAAGGCAAAGCCACTTATACGCGGATGCCCTTAAAAGAGGATATTGCCGGGGTAAGGGAAAATGGCTGCAAATTACTGACTATCAGAGATTTTCTAAATTACTTATGACTGGTTAAAAATAGTTAGTTAAACCTAACAATGTTCAAAAAAATCAAATTTAAACAGAAGCAGGCCCTGATTATATTATTGATCATTCTTTGCTCTGGAGCATTATTAAGAGGATATCAGCTGGACCAGGAATCGTTATGGACCGATGAGATGGTAACCTTGACCCACTTGAGGCAAGGCAGCTATCAGGAAATAATTAGCAGCGTAGAAGCTTATGAGCTGATGCCAGCCGGCTATTTCTTGTTGCTGTCTCCCCTGGTTAAGCTTTTTGGCGACCGTGAATTTGCTCTAAGAGCTTTTTCAGCATTATTTGACTCGGTGGCAATAATTTTAGTCTACCTTCTTGGCGCGCGGTTCTTTGGCAGGAAAGCTGGACTGGTAAGCGCGCTATGGTATGCCACGCTGATGTCAGCCATAGTTTATGCCCAAGAAGCGCGGCCTTACAGCCTGTTTGGATTGTTAGCCCTGTCCAGCACCTATCTATTAGTGTTATGGCATGAGAAAGACCAGTATAGGTCTGAGAAAGGTAAGTTTATTTTTTTAGGGGTTAGTTATATTATTGTAGGCGCAATTTCTCTCTACATCAATTACATGGCCTTATTTTTGCTGCTGCTGCAATTCTTATTAACCTTATTTTTTCAGCAAAAATTATTTTTAAAACGATTTTTAAAAAAACAGCTTCTGGCTTTTGGCGCAATAATCCTACTATTTATTCCGGGAATTCCTACTCTCTGGACGCAAGTTATAATTAGGCAAGTTTCTTTGCAAAATAATTTAGTGTTGAGAGGCGTTCCATCTTTCCTCAGCAATCTGGGAATTGGGTTCTACCTCTTGCCGATTTGCACAACCATAGTCGGCCTGGCTGCAGTATTATTTATCTTAAGGAAGCAGGACCAGAATAAGAAGAACAGAGATTTCTTGGCAGGAAGGAAAGGAATACTGGCGCTAACCGCCCTGATCTTGGCTTTACTATTACAAATTATCTTTTTACAGACCACTCTGCGCTCCTTCGCTCTAATCCGCCATTCTTTTTTCATCATTCCTTTTCTGATCATCGTGGTTGCTGGTGGTCTTCTTAAATTAAGAAGAAAGATCGCTGTCGTCGTAATCCTGCTGGTCGTTATCTTTAACCTAACCGCGATTGCAATCTATTACCAGGAAACAACTAAAACACCATGGAAAGAAGCAGTTTCTCTGATTGAAAGCCATCTCTCAGGCTATCCGGTGGTGCTTTTTGACCGAGGCGGATCTAACTTAGGCCTGTATGATTATTACCAGCAGAGAACGACGGTGATTATTGACCTGACTAAAGACCAAAACGGTCCGGTTGGAGAAGTCAGCCGTTCTGAACTGGCCCAGAAAGTTGCCGGATACGATCAGTTCTGGTTTATCTCTTCCAGAAATTTCCAGGGGAAAGTTTCCTATCAAGAACTGCTAGAGAAGAATAATAGGAAGCTACAGGAGTATTCTTTTCCGGAGATGAAAGTTATTCAGTTTTCTAAGGGAAAGTAATAGACTACGTCAAAATCAATGAAAATGCTTCAAATTTGCCTACCCACAGCAAGCTATGGGGTATACGGCAAATTTGTTGCTTCGCAACCAGCATTTTCAAGATTACAAATTGGACTTCAAACCGCAGCAAGCTGCGTGGTATAAAACCCAATTTGTAATTAAACTGATTGAATCATCTCTTCTTACATCATTGCTGGTAGTAAAGACCACTTCTTACATCATTGCTGGTAGTAAAGACCATATTAGGTCATAAGCAGGCTACTTTAAATTATTTGTGCTTGAGTGTAAATAAATGATTGTTGAAAATTAACAAACAGCTAATTTTCTGCAGAACCTTTTTATAGTAATTTGCTAAACAGCTATCTTATGGGTGGTGTGAAGAGGATTGAACATAATGATAAAATTCTGGCTATAGTCATTTCACCGCCGTTATTTTCTGAACTGCAGCAGAAAAATAAAGAGATTGAATTTTTCACGCCCAATGAATTTCCATTCCAGATGGGGGCTCACCGCTGGCAGAAAGCGAAAAAAATAACGGAGCATTTTCATCTGCCATTTAAACGATTAGACAATTTTCCCGTGCAGGAATTTTTTTATTTGGTTTCCGGTCGGGTTAGGATCGACTTATACGATGAGCGGGAAAATGATGCTAAAGTTTCCGAAATAATTGTAACGGCCGGAGATGCTGTCGTGCTCAACACCGGTCATGGGATGGAGGCTCTGGAGCCCAGCCAGATGATTGAGCTAAAGCAAGGGCCCTACCGCGGGAAGGAATTAGAAAAAAGGTTTATTGAAAAAGCAGCTCAGTAGAAGCAGCCTAGTAAAAAATTAATTAATTAAAAAGTGGTTATTAATGAACTCAATCACGGACTCAAATAAAGCCATGAACTCAGGCATCAGCCAGGAATTGTATTATAAGATTCATGAGCAGATGCCTATTTGCTGCGTGGATGTATTGATCAAGACAACGGCCAATGAGTTTATGCTGCTAAAGCGCAATACTGCTCCTGCCAAAGATAAATGGTGGCTGATCGGCGGAAGGGTCAGGAAAAATGAATGGTTAGAAGATGCCGCCAAAAGAAAAGTTAGGGAAGAGTTGGGCCTGGAAATTGGAACCTTCAGAAAGATTATCAGCGGCAATGAAACTATTTTTACTGAAGATCCATTCGGCCACGGTTGTGGAACGCACAGTATCAACACTGTTTATGTAGCTGAAATAACTGAAGAGCAGCTGAACCAAGTTAAACTAGATCAATTCCACACTGGATACGGCCTGTTTAAAACTGTAGACCCTTCCTGGCATCCTTACTTGAGGGAATGCCTTGCTGAGGCCGGATTTAAATTGATGACCAGCAATTTGTTCATTCCAGTCTGCGAACCGACCCTTGCCGGCAATGAGTTAAGTTATGTTACCCAAGCGGTTAAAACGGGCTGGATTTCTTCGGCCGGAGAATTCATCAACCAATTCGAGCGAAAATTTGCGGACTATTGCGGGGTAGAGCACGGCGTTAGCTGTTCTAGTGGGACTACGGCCTTGCATCTAGCTCTGGAAGCTGTGGGCATCGGGCAGGGCGACGAGGTAATCACTCCTACATTCAGCATGGCCGCTTCAACTAATGCCATCATCTATGCCCGAGCTAAGCCGGTTTTTGTTGATTCTGAATTAGATACCTGGAACATGGATGTCAGCAAAATTGAAGAAAAAATCACTCCGAAAACTAAAGCTATCATGGTGGTGCATACCTATGGCCATCCGGTAGATATGGATCCGGTCAATGATGTTGCCAGACGGCATAAGCTGGTGGTGATTGAAGATGCGGCAGAAGCCCATGGCGCGGAATATAAAGGCCGGAAAGCCGGCTCTCTGGGCGATATTGCCTGTTTCAGTTTTTATGCTAACAAGATCGTAACTAGCGGCGAAGGCGGGATGGTGGTTACTAACAATAAGCACTGGGCTGAAAGGGCCAGAAAGCTGCGCAACCATTTTTTTGGAGAGCCCAGATTCCTGCACCAGGAGATAGGTTATAACTACCGCCTGACTAACCTGCAAGCAGCCTTAGGATTAGCCCAGCTAGAAAGAATTGATGAATTGGTGGAAGCGAGAAGGCACAACGCTTACCTGTATAATCACTTTTTAAAAAATGTTGCCGGCCTGACCTTGCCGCCGGAAAAAAAATGGGCTAAAAATGTGTATTGGATGTACGGTATTCTGGTGCAGGAGCGCAAATTTGGCCTGAGTATGAAACAGTTGCTGGAAGAGCTGAAGAAGAAAGGCATCGAGTGCAGGACTTTTTTCATTGGCCTGCATAAGCAGCCGGCTTATGGCAAGGATGAGCCGCATTTCCCTGATTGGACGGAATGCCCGACGGCGGAAATTCTCGAGCGGGACGGGCTCTATCTGCCATCTTCAAGCCATCTTAGTGTAGAGCAAATTGAACATATCACTGACGTGATTAAGGAGGTGCAGAAAAATGCTTTCAGAACATAAAGAAGGACATCTTGGCATACAAGAATTTGAAACTAGGTGGGATCCTCGCGTATCGGTAGTCTTACCATCATATAATGAAAAAGAAAATATTGAAGAGGCCATCAATAGGATATCCACCAGTTTAGGTAGCCAGTTAAAGGAGATCATTGTTGTCGATGATAACAGCCCTGACGGCACGTGGAATATTGTCCAGAAGATTAGCGCTAAAAATAAAACAGTAAGGCTCATTCACCGCGTTAATGAGAAAGGATTAGCGTCAGCTTTGGATGATGGAGTCAGGGCGGCTCAAGGAAATGTAATCGTCTGGATGGATTGTGATTTAGGCCTGCCGCCGGAGGATATCCCCCGACTGGTGGAACAAATTAAAAAGTACGATGTGGCTATCGGGTCGCGCTACGCCAAGGGCGGCAAAGATTTGCGTCCTGCTTGGAGAGTGGCGTTGAGCACCGGGCTTAACCTTTATTCTTCATTATTATTAGGCTGGCAGGTGAGAGACTATACTTCCGGTTTTGTGGCAGTAAGGAAAGATGTCCTGGATCATGTAAGGTGGAGCCGCCAGGGTTTTGGGGAATATTTTGCTGAATTTGCTTACAACTGTGTTAAGCGCGGGTTTGATGTTACTGAAGTGGGATATGAGTTTAAAGATCGAACTAAAGGAACTTCTAAAACCCAAGGATTAAACAGGTTGGTTAAATTAGGTTTCCAATATGGTATTAAAGTATTAGGGCTGCGATTGAAAAAAACAAAACAGAAAATATTGCCGCCGCATTCTATGCCTGCCAGTTCACAGCTCAGGTAAGCACTGATTAAAAACAGGCAATTTGCGATGGAAGCATCTATAGTAATTGTGAAATATTTTCGAACATTTGTTCACAATTACTAATACACGAAAACAAACGACGATTTGTTTTCGGTACTGAAATGAGATTGTTTTCTCATTTCATGTAAGCAAATGTGTACAGTCATATCCGAATATTTGTCACATCTGCTATATGATAAATTAAGATGGAAGAAAATCATTTTTGGGACCTGGCTTGGGGTTCACCAGAGAAGATTAAGGATGTTAAACTAATAGACCTAATCATGCACAAATCAGCAGTGCAATTTACATACCAAATACTTGGCGAGATTAAAAATAAGAACTTGCTGGAAATCGGCTGCGGTTCAGGGATGCAGACGATTGATTTTATCCGGAAGGGGGCTAGAGTTACCGCTATCGACCTCTCTGAGGAAAGCATATCCCTGACTAAAGAATTCTTAAAGAAAAATAATTTTAAAGCCCTAGTTAAAAAAATTGATGCCGAGAAGATGGATCTGCCGGATCATGCTTTTGATGTGGTCTATATCAACTGTGTGCTGATGCACGCTGACCAGGATAAAACAATTTCTGAATGTCTGCGGGTTTTGAAACCAGGAGGCATTATTGTATTTAAGGAATCTTTAAAGCCCTGGATTGCCACTTTTCCTTACAGGACATTTTCACCCTACATGAAAACTAAGCCCCATTATCTGACCTTAAGGAAAGTCAGGTCTTTGAACGCTAAACATAAAGAATTTTACCTGTTGGGCTCGTTCCTGGCTTTTTTGTTTTATTTGCTCAAAAACAAGAGGCTGGCTCTTTGCTGGTTTAGCTTATTTGAACCGATTGACAATTTCTTATTGAAGAATTTTCCGTTCTGGAGAACTTTTGCCTGGGTTGCCGTTGGCGTGATCAAGAAAAAATGAATCCAAAAACTGTTTCCTTAACAGAACTATTTCGATATTTAAAATTTTTAATAGGTGGCGGGTTAAGTTTACTGTTTGGATTGGGGATTACTTATGCGCTTACAGAAGTGCTGGGGCTATGGCATATGTTTTCGCTGGCTGTGGCCATAGGTATTGAAGCTATTTTTCTGTTCCTGTATCATTCAGTAATTACCTTCAGAAAAAAAGGCCGCTTCTGGTTATTTGTTTTCGTAGTCTTGTTTATTAGCGACCTGAACTGGATTTTAGTATATGTTGCCAGTGTAAATTGGAATTTTAACTATTTACTTTCTATTGTGGTGGTGGCCGGAATGGTTTCAGTATTAAATTTCGGGATGAACCGCTGGCTGGTGTTTAGCAGGGGAAACCACAAATCAAATTCTAGCTAGTAAAGAACAGCTGAACTGATACCTAGATTAAGAGCTTAACATTAACATTTAAGCAAGGTTTTTAAAGTATCCATGGTTTCAGATTAGTTATTGGCGGCCATAGTTTAATGGTAGAATGTGGGACAAGAAGAATGCTTCTCCCTATTGTGGCTAACCATTAGCAGACATCCCAACATCCGAGTTCGATTCTGTTCCGCAGGAATGCGAAGGAAGTGCGAAGCATCGAAAGTCTCGGTGGCCGCCCCATATATTTTAAAAAAAATTCTCCAAAAACTATTAGCACCGAATCTTTTATATAGTTATTTTTCTTCCTGGGAAGTATGGTGTTAGATAGCTTTGAGAGCATTTCAGCCTTGATCATTACCCTGTCTGCGATATTTGCCGCGTTGGCTGGCTTAGTGGTATTGGAAGCTTTCTTTAGAAATAAGCTCAAACTGCTATTTGATGATGTCAATTATTTTATCTATTTTAGTATGGTTTCAGGGTATTTTTTATATGCGCTGGGGGAAATATCATTCTATCTTTCCCGCCAGGTGTTCAAAGACGCTTCCCCGATCGGCATTCATGATATTTACTGGACAAGCGGAGCGGTTCTTATTTTAGTCTCGTTTATTGGTTTAGCCTTTACTTTATTTAAAGAGCATGGCGGCACAGCCAAGTTTGGAGCGATGTTAATTATTGGAGCAGCTTTATTAGCGATAGTATTGACTATCGTTCTTGGGACTAAGGGAAAACAGGCTTCCTTTTTTAGCATATTTTATCCAATTATCAGCTCCTTAATCATAACTGTTGCCTTAAGCACAGTTCTGTTTTCCAGACAGCTGGGCCAAATTGCCAAGCCACTGTTAATTTTCTTTCTAGCCAGCTGCGGCATCTTACTGGGCGACATTCTGTTCTATTTCAGCGTCAGCATATCAGGTTATAGCTCACTATCTTTGCTTACTAACCTCAGCTACTTCTGGGGATATACCCTCAGCCTGGCAGCGTTCGTATCATTAAAACTGCATCTTAACCGTTCAGCCTTAGAATTGGAAGCCAAGAAAGCCAGCAGAAGGTAGTTGGGCTATTATTGGATGAAGCCTTATTTTACGTAATGCTTCAATAATCTGAAGCATTACTATTTTGCTTAACTTTTATATAACTGGCCTAATTAATTGTTAAATTGTGGCCTTTCCTTCTTTACCTACACTGCTGACTGCTTTAGCGTTTTCCCTGCCTCTTACGGCTGCTGCGGAAGAGCCAATTGAAAAAAATAAAACAGTCCAGCCCAACTTAGAGCTGTCAATTAAAATTCCGCCCAGAGTGTCCATTAACACGGTCAACCGCTGCCCAGATCCGCTTATTGAAGTGCCCAGATTGCCTCAAATAATGCAGAAATGGTCTCCAGATGATCCAGATTATCAAAAAATCTACAACTTATTTTATGGTGAAAGCAGCCTCGATTCACAGGATGATGATTTAAGGGCAGCGCTCCTGGACCAGCCATTATGCACTTTGCCGCTGCAATTGAAAGAAAAAGAGCCCCTGACTTTTTTTAGCGGCAAGGATAACAGCTATGATCTTCAGTCCGCTGGAAGTAAAGCTGCAGTAAGACTGCAAGCTCCCGGCAATTTTCGCTACCGGATTTTTGGCGCTGAACGCAATCGGGCGACTAACGGAATCCTGGAATATGATATTAACAATAAAAAATTCTTTTTCTCTGGAGGGACATTTAATTTGCCAACTTTGAACTTAAGCACCGTGGTTATCGGCGAAATTCCGCTGCCCAGCTTAATTGATGAACTGAACCGGTTTAATGAGGCTAAAGAAAAATTAAGCGTCAGCCTGGATCAGCTGGTGGATAATGTTGAACGGATCTTAGGCAGCAGGAGAATTGAGGCTTTTCTAGATTGGGGGAGCTTTTTCAGAGACCTGCTGCCCAAATATACCAATCAGCAGGGAATCATTGAGCCTAATAACTGGCAGAAAGTTCTTAATGAAACTTCCAACAAGGCGGAAGAGTTTTACCACGAGAAATTGACTGGCCATGAGCGGGAGGATTTAGATTTATCCATTAAAAGCTTCCAGAACGATTTTAACCGGCTACAGGATGAAATTCCTCTGGTTAGGAATGCTTACCAAATTCTTAATTCACAAGGTCAGCTTTGCCAGGTTAAATGGGGCGGGCTTAATGCCTGTAATTTTTACAAGGTTCTGCAGTCGCTGGATGATTTAGTAGAAATCACCGCCAAAGATGGAGAAATAACCATTAAGACTGCCGATTTGCTAACCAATTTTTACGCCCATTCTTCTAACCACCAGCGGTTGGAAGATAAAAATGGCCGTGAATGGATCAGCAGCCATCTCTCTAGAAACTTGGCCAAAATTTCCGGCCAAGCTTATTTTCACGCCAAGCTAAGCGAAGGTGTGCGCTGGGATGAGCTGCTGCCAGACAAATATAAAGAAAACCTGGAACTGCTGAGGCTATTATTAGGGCAAGAGCTTAATATTATCGACGTGGAGGCTCAGCTGCAAGCTGGTTTCTCTTTCTTTTACCGCAGTGAAAGGATGCTCGGCTTCCAGTCTTCATTTAATTTAAACAACCAGCACCAGCCAAGAGCTGGATTATTGATTAATATTGGAACTATTTATGATAATTATTCTATCGGATCAAGCAGCTTCTATGGTCTGGCTGACAGCCATGCTGACCTGCTGCTAATTGATTTTAGCGGCAGCTTAACCATTGAGCAATTTTTGCGCCAGCGGCAGGAACTGGGCTTGTTCTTCTCCAGCCGGGATAGCCCCTCCCCCAGATGGTGGTATGATGCAAATATTACTGCCAGCTTGGAACAAGTTCGCAAGCTTACTGAATTCTGGGGAGCCAACTTTAGCTACAGCTCCAGCTATAGTGGAAAAGTTAAACAGAAAGCCTGGTCCCTTGCCGAGACTAAGCTGTTTGACGCTTGGTCAACGTTGGACCTGGAAAAATCACTTAGAGGCGGCTTCAATGTTGATTGGGCCAACATGATGTTGTTTAGCAATTTTTCTAAACTGCATGGAGCTGGTTTTTTTGCTAATCTGCCTTACCTCTCTCTGATGGGCGAATATTCTGTAAACAACCAGGTTAAAACAGACTTAACCTTGCCGCTCACTTCCAAGCTGGATATTAAAGAAGAAAAAAAACATTACCTGAGAAAACAGCAGCTGGCTTTCAAAAGGCTAGCTGGGATAGAGTCAGTAGTGCAGCAGGAATTGCGCCAGCATAATCTTGCTTTGGCGCCGGGAATATATCTGGAAGCATCATTGTCACAGCAGCTGTCAGGAAACTTTTTTAGCGATAGCACTTATTTTAGCAATAATGATGATTCCACCGAGATAGGCTTGACGCTAATAGAAAATCAATTATTAAGCCCACAGAAATCTTATTTGTCCATCAGGTACCTTGGAGACGCTTTTAATCTTTTTGAACAGCAGGATTATCAACGACATGGCGCTAAACTGCATCTGGGAGCTAGCTGGATTGGTCTAGCTGTAGCTTATTCTACTGAAAAAGATAAACAGCTGCCCAGCAATACTACCACGGCTGAGTTCAGCCATACGCTTTATTTTGGTAACGTTAATATCACCCAGTTTCTGGAGTTATTCCCAGCGGCCCACGCCCAGCCTTATTATGAAATAACTCCTAAAGGAAAATGGAGACAGCAGCGGGACAGTGATTTCCGTTATTTACTGCAGATGCAAGGGCAACTGGATAGTTTAGAGCATTATGCAGCCAGAAAATTATCTGAAATCGATTTAGATACTTTAAAAATTTCTTTACTTGGCTATGTTGGCCAGCCCAGCAGCATTGAGCCAGAAGCAAGTATAGGATACAATTTAGGTCAGATCAATTTTTATCATCAATTTAAATTAAGTCCTTACCCATTTAAAAAAAACCGGCACAGCTTAACTAACGAAGTACAATATGACCTTTATTCCGGCTTTGGCCCACTGCTGCTAGCTGAAAGTAAAGCATCACCAACAGCAGAGAAGTTTTGGCTGCTGCCTGGTTTTGCTTTCAATAAGATTGTTCATTTAACTGATAGCCATAATCAAGAATCTCAGACTCATCAGCTAAAGTCATCACTAGCTTTCTGGCCCAATGAACAGTTCACCGGCAGTTTCCAGCTAAAATATTGTTATTTTAAAGATAGAATCATTTCTCCATACTTTAACTTGGAATTATCTAGCAAATTTAACCTTGACAGCCCTCAAAAATTGAACATTCTTAAATTATCGGAGCGTGATTTAGGCAGTAAGCTGATTACTTCTATTGGCCTTAAGGTTGGCCCATTAATTCTAGCCGGATCAAGCCAATTCTCTTCAGAATACTCTCCTCGGGAAGGCCGTTTTGGCCTGCAGGTAAGCATTGATTACGGGCATTTTACGGCTAAGAAATAAACGCGGCTAAGAAATAAACGACATTGCCACCGAAGATTAAGACTTTAAGCTAGTAAGACTTTAAGCTAATTATTCCAGTAATAACCAAAACCACTTCTCCCAGATTATAAAAATCTTCAGACATAATACACCAGCCAAGCGGCAGAACTGAACACAACTTAGAAATCGGATAATAAAAAAATTGGGCTCCGAAAGAGGGGGTGAGGGTGGTAAGAATTCTCCCAGGAGCCCACGTGATAATGATTAAAATACCGAGCGCGGCAGACCGGCTCGGAAGTATTTCCCATTAGCTTACACAGATCCAGGAAATACACCTCTTTTTCCTTATTAGATCATAAAACAACTTAAGTATATAAATGTTACGTTTATGTATACTAGGGGTCGAAGGAGCTATTTTGTAGTTAAATGTTCCTAGTCTGATAAACTAACATCACTTCTTAAAAAATTCCTGTAACAATTTACCATATTCTTTAGTTACAATCAGGCCTTCACGAGGAAAACAATCATAATAATTCTTCCAGGCGAAACGTTCATCCAGAAAAATGATCGCTCCTCGGTCCGTTTCAGACCTGATACATCGCCCTGCCGATTGCCGGCATTTGTTCACGGCTGGATAAACATAGCCATATTCCCACCCTCGGCTAAACTTTTGGTCATAATAACGCACAATTTCCTTAGTTTTCAAGTCCGGGCGGGCTAACGGCAATCCAGCTACGACTACGCCATTCAACAGGTCTCCTGGAAAGTCCACTCCTTCAGCAAAATTAGCGCCAGTTACCCCCAATAGGATTCCTCCCCTATCCTTCTCAGCCTTAAACTGGGCTAACAGTAATTCTTTCTCTTCTTTGCTCAAATCAGCTTTTTCCCAGAATAATTTTTTATCTGTAGAAATAAAGCTGCCAACTTTATTACGCAAATCATAAGAAGGAAAGAACAAAGCTATATTTCCCGGGATCAGGGCGGATATTTCAACACATTTCCGGGCCATCAGCTTAAACATTTGTTCTCCCCTTAGCCGGTAAGTAGTAGATGTTTCCGGCACGATCAATTGCAGCCGGTTTTCCAGTGGGAAGGGCGAACGGTAATTCTTCTGCACATTGCGCTCAATCCCCAGAAGATCCTTATACATGCCGGTCGGGCTAAGCGTGCCGCTCATGATCACGCCGGCATGGATCCTGGAAAAAAGATCCTTGGTTATTAATGATGCGTCAAGACAAGAATGATTCAGACTGAGGTAAGAGCCTTGCTTGCTTCTTTGCTCTGACAAAATCCGCACATAACCTTGTTCATCGCCTTTCCAGGCTTGAAGGAAAGCAGCAATGCCGCCAAGATAACTGCGCCGTTGCTTCTCCCTAACCTCTTCCGCAGCCAATTCCAGCTGGCTGAGAAGCTCATCATACTTAACAACCACATTTATTTTGGAGATAAACTGCTCTTTGGCAATTAAAATTTCTTTTTCAGTATTGTCAAACGATCCCAAGGTCGTTAGAATAGTATTTAATTCCTGCAGCCAGGCTATTAAGCCTCCATAATTGTATTTTTTGGCTTCAATGATAGAGTTCATCAGCATGTTAGTGGTTAAAGAAGTGCTCATCATCTCCATGATTCTGGCTGGCAGATTATGGCCTTCATCAACTATTAAGATGATATCTTCTATCGCTAGTTCCAGTTTAGCTAGTATCGTGGCAGCAACAATCGGATTAAACAGGTAATAGTAATCGCCGATCAGGACCGGGGCAGTTCTAGCTAAGCCTAAGGCTACCTCATAACTGCACATGGCCTTATCCTTACTGGCAGCCATAATCTCGCTGGTATTAAGTGGCCCGCGCTGCTCAATCTCTTTCAAGAAAGATTTTCCTTCTACTGTCAGGCTGTTTTTAGAGCGGATATTCTGATAGAACTCGCATTCCCCTTTCTCCACTATGGCCCGGCAGAACTCATTAAAATCATCGCCAAACACGCCGGCAATTTCTTGGCTGCACATCCAGCGCTTGCCAATCAGGTCAGCACAAAAAACGTTTTTGCCAGTCTTTTCCTTAATTTGTTTTAAAGTTTCCACCGCCAGGGCATGCTGGGTATGCCGGTTAGTAAGAAAAAAAACT
Source organism: Candidatus Nanoarchaeia archaeon (assembly GCA_035289345.1). GTDB lineage: Archaea > Nanobdellota > Nanobdellia > Woesearchaeales > GW2011-AR9 > JAGVYX01. The sequence continues at coordinate 1,618 of DATDXK010000036.1, read as the reverse complement.
TTTTTCTTTTTCTCTAAAGCCACTTCTAAGGCTATTGATAAGGCGCCGGCGGTTTTGCCTAAGCCGGTAGGAGCATCAGCAATCAGCACCAGCCGATCAGAAAAAGCCTTTTTTAAATCTTCAATGAACTCTTTCTGCCCTTCCCTAACAACTTCATGAGGAAAGAAGGACGACATGACACTTTCCCTATTTGAACCATTAATAACCATTCATTTCCTGTAATATAGTCTTTACATTCAATAAGTTTTTAAATATGAATATTCTACCGCATAGTTTAAAGGGGAGTGGTGATGGAATGGAGGGTTTGAAACGTGGTTAAGAACAAAGAGATATTTGATGTATTTTTTAGGGAAAAGCCGGCTATGATGCTGGTGGAATTGAAGAATGCTGACTCTAGTGTATATGCGTCGGTCTTGGCCAAGCAGATTGATTGCACTTATTCTCATGTAGTCAAGATACTGCAGGAGATGCAAAAAGCTGAATTGATCAATTTCAAGAAGGAAGGACGGTTGAAGCTGTTGGAATTGACCAAGAAAGGCCAGCAAATTGCTTCTAACATCGAGAGCATTAAAACAATGCTATGATTTTTTTTATTTTTTATAATCATATATCGCTTAACGTATGGAATTTTACGAAGTTGGCGAAGGCGATCTGGGAAAGCGAAGTTAGTTTTTGCGTTACTGAGATGCGGAGAAAAGCAACGACTTTTCTTGCATCAAAGTAATTATGGTCGTTACTTTTGACACTAACGTATTGTTTTCTGCCACGCTGTGGGATGAAGTGTCGCACAGAAATTGTTGTTTGATCTGATTAAACAAGAGATTAAGATTTATTCAACGAATGAGATTATTTCAAAATATCAAGAAATTTTAAAACGAGATTTTAACTTTTCTGATGAAAGAGACGAAAGTTATTCATACCAGTTGGTCATTTTTCTAACCACCTGGTCAAATAATTGACCGGGTTGTCAAGATGGATGAATTATTCAAAAACAACACTTATAAAATATTCGAACTCTTTATAGAATTTCCCACCAAAGATTTTTCGGTCAGATGAATTTATCGTCTTGAAAGTTGAAGCTTATTATGACATCATCAAAGAGCTTCTTTTTGCTCATCTCTATAAAAACGGCTACAACTGCACAAACCATCTTTGCCTTATTGCGTACCTCAAAGAAAAGATCAAAGACTTTGAAACTCAGAAGATTGATGAATTACGAAAAGTCAGAAATGAGATAAATTACAGAGGATTAACCATCAAGAAAGATTATCTTGAGAGAAACGAATTAGAATTCAAAAACATCATTAAACAACTAAAAGAAGAACTCGGATAACGCCCGCCCAAAACTGGGCGTTTTGTTTAAACAGAATCATCAACTCTAATGAGCAATAATCACAAATTTGCTCAATGACAATGCGAATATTTATACAAAAGTTTCAAACAAAAGTATTCGCAACATTAAAAGCCCATTGGATGATTGAACTAACGAATATGAACCAAAGAAGATTTAATCTTTCTCTCGCACAAATACTAGAAAGAGACGACGGGCTTCATCCCACAGATATCCTTAGAAATTGGAAAGCAATTTCTGGGACACCAAAAATTTCAAAGAAATTTT